>OMOF01000418.1:477-1721 GCA_900290375.1 Candidatus Desulfosporosinus infrequens | reverse complement strand
GACTTCTAGTCCATCGTCGGAAAGGTAAACATTCTTTTTCAAACGCAATTGGAAATCCTTAAAGCCGGTGACGGGCAGGACCTTGCCAAACACGTCTCTTCCTGGAATCCCTGGTTTGCCCATAATTTTACGAGCAAGAACAGCCCCCTCTTCTACGAGCCGCACTTTGGAGGCAAAAAAATCCACGCTTTCCTCTCCTGTGTCAGAGAGCACTTGAGGGCTACCCACAAAGTCTTCTAAACGGGCGTGTTCAGCCGGTACTGCCAGCGTTGCTTCAGCAACAACTACCTCACCGACTCCCTCGACAGCCATAATTTCCGACCAAATCCCAAGACGATGTCCATGGATAACCGCCAATTCCTCTAGGTCCTTTTTCAACTTCGCCTCATCCCAAATTTCCTCATGGCCCGGTCAATTTCTTCTAGAACTGGGAGGTTTTTTGAGAGGACATAATGCCCTGCTTGTTCATGACTGACCTTTGCCACAGCAGATAATCCATGCAAGCGAACTTGTAGTTCCCAAGTCAACTTCCCCGTCTTGGTCATAGGATAGAATTCCAGCTGATCCCCTGTTTCAATGCGAAACGGCTTATCCTGTCGCTTGCCATTGAACCACACTTCACCAGCCTGTACAAAAGGAGCAAACCGCTTGACGCCTTCTCCTAGAATAAGAACATACTTGGTCTCGTCCCAGCGGACCTGACTAGGATTTAATAGGGAGGCTTGTTCCTTTGAACCCTGCCAGATCAAGCGCACTTCCCATTGATGGGAAAATAAGCCAGGTTTTTTGATCACTTCAAGTGTGATTTCTTCCGGCAACAGTTTAAGTTTAACCGCCCATTCTTGTCGAATCTCTTCTAATTCTGGCACGTCCATCACCCCCCTCTTATAAAAACTCCATCTATGGCATTCTAATAAATTAACACTCGTTATTGATCCGAAGGGTAGAGGCACGATAATAAATCGTGCCTCTTATAAGCGTATTTGCTGTTCTGAAAAATCTCCAGTCATTGGGAGTGCTGCAACCCAGTCCACAAAGCTAAGTCCGTAACGCACAACAAAACTCAAAGGATTTAGGACACGTTCTTGTCTAGCATGATTGGGAGTAATCCCTTCTTCAAGCTGTTGCAAGCGTTTAAGCACCTCACTACATCGTTTGCGCTGAGCTTGCCAAACCTTACTCTTTAAATAATCTAACTGGAAGTTAACCTTCGCTTCATTGCGGACCAGCCAGTCATGAACGTT
>OMOF01000418.1:298-467 GCA_900290375.1 Candidatus Desulfosporosinus infrequens | reverse complement strand
ATGATAAACATCCTCAATAGTCAATGCTTCCTTATTTAAGTATTTCTGCCAAGCAGCTGTTAAGACAACTACCGACAAACGCGGGTAAAGAATTGGCATTTCAAAACCGAAGGTCGCGAAAACTTTCCCTAGCTGGGCCCAATAGTTCAACTCCCCTGGCCCTGGAACA
>OMOF01000418.1:149-290 GCA_900290375.1 Candidatus Desulfosporosinus infrequens | reverse complement strand
GGAAAAAAGTATTCCTGAATCACCGGACGGGTCACGACATTGGGGGAGAACCGCTCCGGAGCCTGTGAAAGTAAAGTATTAAGGGCATCCATATCCCATTGGTTTGTTTGACCTCTCAAATAAAACGCCTGATCATTAT
This sequence comes from Candidatus Desulfosporosinus infrequens, assembly GCA_900290375.1. Classification (GTDB taxonomy): domain Bacteria; phylum Bacillota; class Desulfitobacteriia; order Desulfitobacteriales; family Desulfitobacteriaceae; genus Desulfosporosinus; species Desulfosporosinus infrequens. The sequence goes on along the minus strand of OMOF01000418.1, from coordinate 151 downwards.
GC
>OMOF01000418.1:0-139 GCA_900290375.1 Candidatus Desulfosporosinus infrequens | reverse complement strand
TTGGCTGGATCTGAGGCTCGAATCCGAGGTTAACCCATTCCCTAGTCCGTTCAGCCAAAGCGTCTCGAACATCAACATGCATCTTCAGAATCTGCTCATACATTGGGGCAGCAAGCTGCTTAAATTCCGGCAATAAGGG
>OMOF01000444.1 GCA_900290375.1 Candidatus Desulfosporosinus infrequens | reverse complement strand
AGTTTTACCATTAACGGGATACTGAAGAGGTGTCCCGTTAACTGACGTTCAGTACCCTTGTTAAAAGTCCTTGATTTAAGCAGGTTCGCAGGTGTTACATTCACTAAAAAGCTGAAAGCCTTACCAGAGTATGGCTTTCAGCTTTTTTAGCATAGAAGGCTTAGAACGATCAAGGTTTGAATATGTCATAATCAGGCTATATCTGGTTTATGACACGTTTAAGCAATCGCTTAGGAGATTACTTTGCACCGATTTTTGTTAGTACGGGGGGCGCAAGACATGATCGTGATCACCTATGTTCAACAGTATGCATATAGCCGTTCCGTCTTGGTCTTTGGAAAATTCAAACGTGAATCGAATACTCATATTGAGACTAGCTTCCCACACAGTTTCTGTACCTTGGATCTTCTTCACACGAAATGATGGGTGCCGCCAATCGTCTAGAAACTGATGCATTTTATCACCAAAGAGTGTTCTTGTCTTTTCTGGTAATTTTACATAAGCACGTTTGAACCGTGGTGTAAAATCAAACTCCACCTTCATCACCACTATTCAACTTTTCCATTAGTTCTTCTACCGAACGTGCCCGGATAACTCGGCCAGATGCGATATCCTCTCGTGCCTCACGTTCCCCGGCTTGCCATTCCTCACTCCAATACCACGCTTGGTCGGCAGGAACTAGTTTCTTTGGTTCAAGAATGATACGACCGTCTTCAACAATCATCTCGAACACATCGCCTTCATCTGCCAGATTAAGTGCTTTGCGAACCTCCTTCCCTATTGTGATACTAGACCGACGTTTCATTTGAACAATACCAAACGATTTTCCCAATTGTTTATTTGTCACAATGTCACCTCTGTGTCATTTCTGATTTTATACATTCAGTATAACACGTTAGATACATGGGCTGCTATCTTTATGAATGGTTTTGAGTCCGATAAAGACGGTTATGACAAGAGCACCCCTCATCTCGATTATTAGACGAAGGTGCTCTTAAAAAATAAATATGAGTTAGCCTAATTCTTTTTCATTGTTCCATCACTAAATAGTCAGAGTAATAAGTTGAGGTGCCATTAATTCGTTGCGACTGTTGTCAGGGTAATATCTGATGCACTGACCGTTACTGACCCTGTAAGAATAGCACGCCACGCGCCTATAGAAGCACTATAAGTTGGGTATTTTTGCCCAACGCCGCGAAAAGGTAAAATAAGCAATAAGACATGCTAAAGAGCCTGTCAGATAGCCGATGAACTCGATTTTGCTATAATATCATACTCTGTAATCCTAAACGGTGAATTATTTGGGGCTAAATGGTAATCGTATTACCGTTTCTGTCCCATTACCATCCCGCCAGAGCTAACCCTGGATGTATAATCAGTTAAAATAACACTAATATACCTTTTCGGGGGGATGGGCAAAAATACCCAATTTAGAGATTATGATGAAACTTTTAAAGACTGGATTGTAAATGTTTATGGTATTAGAATAGGCGAGTAAGGAATGTCTAATATCCCCCCCCGTCAGCAATCATGAAAANNGTTCATTCCTCATAAACTTCAAATATGTCCATTTAAAGACAATTCAACTAATATAATGATTGGATTTCTCTAAATACAACACATTCAGAATCCGATCTCACGACTTCTAAATATTTTTGGGCCAAAAGACTATTGACCTTTACAATATCTCCTGTATTATAATGTTCAATCTTCGCAAAAGTTTCGATATAATGATTGTTTGCGGGCTTTTGTGTACCCCCAAATGTAACTGTTATATACTGGATAATAATTCACTCCTTTACCCACAAGTGCAAGGGCTAACGCGTCGAACAATCAATCCAAATCAACAACAAAAACAGGCCCCATCTAGGGTGTTTTTGCACAACCCGCCAAAATGGGGGATTAACGTTAGGAGTCAGTCATGATGTATCAAATTCCATGATATGGTATTGGGCAGGTAATTAAAGCTATATTGAGCAATCAAAAGAACGTGATTTTGATAGTTTGAGCCATTTCTTAACTTTTTCTATAAATTGAAATCAGTTCTCAAGGGTGAAAATCGTCGAAAATCAAACTTATGGATTTTGCGAATGTGACACAAGTCGGTTACGCTACATTTAATCGCAAAATTTTAGGGGAGTGGGTTCATTTAAGAAGAAAATCCGGATTTTGCAAGCTGATCCATGCTATCGGACTTTTGGACGATTTGTACACAGAACCACAAAAAGCCCTGAAATAGAAATTCAATTTAGTCAACATAACGTTAATCCTCTATTTTGGCGGGTTGTGCAAAAATACCCATGATGGAGCATATTTTTCAGTAATTCCTCAAAATATATTTGTGATGAAATCCCCATTGAAGTGATCAAGCGGCGATTCCTGCGAGCCAGATATTCCTTGATCTCTTTTATTCCGGTTTATCCGTCAATTTGTTTGGTTTATGTTTCTTTTTTGTTTTTGGCAGGAAGATTGAATAGTATCTTTTTTGTTAAGCCAATAATGCTGCATCAATCAGAATATTTTACTAAAATCTCTCCCTACTGTTACTTATGGTCATGCCAAAATTCCTCTGGTGTTGGTTGTTTAAAGCTTTGACAAATCCATTCGGATTCACTCCAGCTAGTGATTCCGCGCATCGGGAGTTTTCGAAAGTACTCTTAATACGGTGGGGAGGAATGAGGAAGAGACCAAAAAGCACATCAAAAATAAGGTGGAAGCGGATCGAATCGAAGATAATGTAAAGCAGCAATCGTAAAACCCCTTAAGGGTAGCAGTAACAACCATCAGGCGTTGCCAGTAATAGGCCCTTATAGGGTTAAAATCATACCACCCGTTGAACGGGTGGTGCGGTGATGATATTACCATTGCCTGCCTGGATCGTCCGCCATGTTATCAACTGTGCCTTGGGGATAAAGAACATTGTAATGATCCATCAACGGGTTAGCGTCATTGGTTGTAGGTTGAGGAAATACCATTTCGATTTTAAATTCCTGTCCTGCCGTATAGCCGATAATTTCTTGGTTGTTGGATGTCGTGTTGTAGGTCGGAGTTCCAAAGACTTCTTTGACTTTGGCAAGAGTTATGCCTGCGATTTGATTACCGGACAAAGACCTGACTTCAAAGATTTGCCCCCCTTTATTAAAACCAACTGCAACGTTATGACTCAAATAGGTAGAATAGGTTCCTTTGGAAGACGCCACATAGTCTTCTCGATCAGGGTTTCCCCAAGCTTTTTCGACATCTGCGATATTATTTGTCTTTACTGAAAATTCGCTATTAATAATTTTACCCTGTTGTGCTACCTGCATCATATTTAACAAGAGCGTTTTGGTGGAATCAGTGAGCTGATTTGTTGAAATGGTTGATGTAGTATTAGAAGAACTACTTGTAGGATTATTTAGTTGGCTAGGAGTAGTAGTTTTGCTCTGACTGGTACTGGTCGGGCTGATTGGCTTGCTCAGGCTTGAACACCCAACGACAAAAATCAAGGTTAGAGCACTAATAGTCCATTTCAGCCAAGTTTTTTTGATTGAACATTTCATCACAATTCTCCTTGTATTAAATGAGTACTTTCGAAAACTCTCGATGCCTGGAATCGCTGGATTCCAAGGCTCGAGGGTTTTTCTTTTCCTCCAAATTTCGCATCAAAATCCTCAAACTTTTTCCAGTTAATTTAACTAATTACACCATAAATGGTTTGGGTGACCCTTGACTTTTTCCAACTCTCCCCAAAATCGGTGCGGATGGTTTTTTTACCATACTACTTACTTTCGAGGTGAGTCCTGTGCTCGGTTTATGGCGTTCTCATTCGGATTATAAAAATTTCTGGTTGAAAATTCACTTCCTCTTTACTTGTCAGATAAAAAACGAGTGTCACAGTATGCCAACATTCTAACCAAACTTTATTTGCTGGACTCGGATCGGATCAAGACTATGGTGAGTGAGGTTTATCCCCCTACCGGAACTCCTGCTAAACTTCAACCTGAGATTGTTCGCTCCTTCATCCTGATGTCCCATTTGGGTGAACATAGCATCACTAAATGGGTTGCTAAACTGAAGTCCGATTCCCTTCTTGCTCTGATGATTGGCGTTAATCATGATGCTGTGCCCGAAGTCGGTAATCATTACGGGTTGATAAATCGATTGTGGTTGGCGAATCCTGATTGTCCCGATCAGGATTCGCGCCACCCCTTTCGGCGTAAGCCTCGTAAGAACTTGCCAAGAACCAGAAGCTACCACCACGTCACCCTGGCATTATTCAAAAATTTGTTGATCTCGCCTTACAGGATAAGTCTTTTGATCACAGACCTGAGAGACTGCTTTAACAAATATTTGACGAAGTTGCTGTGAAACCATCTGCTGAGGCAGGTCTCTTGGATAACACCGGCGCTTTAGCTATTGCCGGCGATGGTACCTGTATTAACACGGGTGCCAGTCCCTATGGAGTCAAGACCTGCTCGTGTGCTTTAACGGGTATTTACAACTGTGAATGTGCTCGCCGCTATTCGGATTCGAGAGTACGCTGGCGTTGGGATAGTTACCACGAAACTTGGTTTTTTGGCTATACTGGATATTTTCTGTCCGTCTATAATTCTGACATAAAGACAGATCTGCCTGTCTATCTGCGCTTGTTAGATGCCTCTCGCTTCGATGGAGTTTCTGCCATCGTTGCATTGGCTGAATTCCGTAAGCTGTATCCCGAGTTCACGGTTGATCGTTTTTTAGGCGACAGCGCCCACGATAATTACGCAACTTACCAACTTCTAAATGCCTGGCACATTAAGCCGATCATCGCCCTTAACTCTAAAAATATAGGAAACGCAAAGTATTCCGGAACCATGACCCTTAACGAAAACGGAGTACCCATCTGCTTGGAAGGGATCCCTATGATACATAATGGGTTCCTCAAGGATCGTTGCCGCATCAAGTGGCGTTGTCCCTTAGCCATGGGCAAAATTGGGACATGCTCTCACAAGGACCAGTGCTCACCGTCGGACTATGGTCGAACCTTCTACACCAAGCCTGAATGGGATCTTCGGTTGTTTACTCCAATTCCTCGTGGCAGCGAAGCGTGGAAAACAGAAATGAAGAAAAGTACGTGCNNACAAGAGATTTCTCAATGACTACAACTTAGAAAAGGCTAAGGCTCGGGGCAAGAAACGATGGTCTTGGAGAGTGATGATTCATTCCATTAACATCCATCTTGATGCCATGTTAAAAGTTTGCGGATTCAAATTTCTTGAAATACTGGATCAGCATTTAGTATTAGCGGCCTAAACCGCACCACGGACAATTGTATAATACTGTAAACTAACTATCGATCGGCCGGTGGGTTTGTTTGCTGTTCTCTTTTGGAGCTTATGAAGATTCTAATTACTACTGGTTCGTTGAATCGCTTAGCTACGTTGCCCCTCGGTGGGATCATTGTTCCATATTTATCCATGGTAATTAGTTTCCAAAACTACTCTAAATATATTGGGAAACCGACGGTTCAATGAGTCGAGTGTGGCTCTAAAAGTAATTGCAATAGTTTGGTCGTATCTCTCACGCTCTTCGGGTTTTATTTTAGCGAGGGCTGTGGCATTACATGCAATTTTACGATCCTGCTTCATTTGCTACAATGCATAGCAAGTGAGCGGATTAAACCAGTATATAAATTGTACTAATGTTACATGTGTATTGATCAAAAGGTCACGCTTTTTAAATGGTTAAGCTTATTATAATTAAATAGCCTCATGGCATTCGCCGAGGTGGTAAGGACAAGGCTTTCCTTGAACCAACTTTATTGCATTCCGCCTACTTTTAGTGGAAGAATATTTGTTTTTTCACCTAGCTAAACTGGAAATTCTCGAATTATTAAAGATTCACTCGAGTTCGACAGTAGTTTCAAGTAAGACGGGGTTTTGTGCTCGAAGAGACCAACTCTCTCTTCGATGGAAAATGTCATGATTTTACTCCAAAAGAACAGCTTGCTTTGTAGGAGGTGTTTGACTTTATAGGAAATAGTTTATCGGTTTGGACCGTTCGTTTATTCCAAACATTTTCAGGCAAGAGAGCGCCAGGACCGTCCCGACGATTATTGTTTTCCAATAACCGCTTTTACTACATAGCTGCCGCATACATTCCGATGACGTCTTTCAACGTGGGGACCTTTGGATTGGTGTAGCCACAAGCGTCTTTCATGGCGTTTTTAGCCATAAGTTCGAAGTCTTCTTTCTTCACTCCTAATTCTGTTAAGCCAGCCGGAATTCCCAGGTCTGCGGAAAGTTTCTTAATTGAAGCAATGGCTTTGTCTGCGGCATCGCGGTTAGAGAGACCGTCGATGTTTTCGCCCATTGCTACGGCAATGTTAGCAAAGCGTTTCAAGTTGGCCATTAGATTGTAGTCAGAAACTGCCGGCAACAGGATGGCATTGCAAACACCGTGCGGCAGGTTGTAGAAACCACCCAACTGGTGAGCCATGGCATGCACATAACCCAAGTTGGCATTGTTAAAGGCCATACCTGCGAGGTATTCAGCATAGGCCATTTTGTCACGGGCTTCTAAGTCGCTGCCATTAGCTTCTGCAGCACGAAGATTGTTGGCTACTAGCACGATTGCCTTAATGGCGCAACAATCGGTGATCGGAGTTGCAATGGTGGAAACATATGCTTCAACGGCGTGTGTAAGCGCGTCCATACCAGTAGCTGCGGTCAATCCAGGAGGCATGCCAGACATAAGAACCGGGTCGTTGATGGCAATATTGGGAGTTACTCTCCAGTCAACGATAGCCATTTTCACGTGGGTTTCGGTGTTGGTGATGATACAAAAACGGCTCATTTCACTGGCGGTGCCAGCAGTTGTATTGATTGCAACAAAAGGAGGCATTGGTTTTGTGGACTTGTTGACCCCTTCATAATCACGGATGTGGCCGCCATTGACAATGAGGCCGATGCCTTTGCCGCAGTCATGAGAGCTGCCGCCGCCCAGGGAAACGATACCATCGCACTTATTGTCTTGGTAAACTTTCAAACCGTCATGGACGTTTTTGTCAGTCGGATTCGGCTCAGCGCCAGGGTAGATGAGCGCTTCTACGCCTGCTGCTTCGATGAGTCCCTTAATTTGATCGGCTAAACCCATTTTGAACACCCCTGCGTCGCATACGATAAGAACTTTTTTAGCACCGAGTACTTTTACTTGCTCACCAGTTTCCTTAGACGAACCAACGCCCATTAAAGTTACTGTGGGAATATAAAATCCAAAAGTACGATCAGCCAATTCTTTCATTAAATAAAATTCTCCTTTTTTTGCTTTACTTCAACTTATATTTACCCCTCGGCTAGACCACCGCAAAGTGTAATTTGAACAAGATGAGTTCAGCTTTTTAGTAAGTATAATGCCTTAATATATCTTCCCTTTTCCAATGTAACTTCGTTTTTGGTTGCAGTACCCAAGTATATTCTGGGAAGCTTTTTGTATCTGGAACACCGTTGGTCTGAGATAATCCGCACCTAATAGTTCTCTTTAGAAGAAACATCTGTGACAAGAAAACAATTTTCTAATGTCCTTTGTATGACCATGTTGTGACGGTTAGTATTCTGGACCATCGTTGCCAGTATGCCTAAAATTTCCGCTGGCTGAATATGATTGTGAACACTTCATCTTTAATAAGCCGAAAGTCCACTCACTCAGTTAGTGGTTCATTGTTTCAATCCATTCAACTGCTTTGCCGTTGACATAACCAACAGTAGGTTCTGGTAGTGATCAGATTTCGCAGTGCATCCCATTTTAAAAGTTCATTTTAAAATCCTCTCATCACTAAAATTTTGTGAATGTTGACGGAAACAATTAACTCTGCGCGCATTATCAGAAAGTACATTTTCCGCGAATTCATCTGAAACTGGGGTTTGTGTAGCAATGGAACAGAAAAGTGCAACGAGAATGTAAAGATATGGTTCTCGCATATACGGCACCTTTTTTCTTTGATAACGGCTGTATTTTTAATTTGTTACTAAGCATATTAATTATCCCTATATGCTCAATTTCCCACCGAAGCCGTGATAAACTCGTCGTATAATCTTAGTTCCTTATCGATTCACATGCTTTGTAAGGCTTATAATACACGGCATATAAGCGATATAGGTGTGGTGCTTCGATTTTAATTACATTAAATAACATTATTGGTGTACAATGTTTTTTTATTGCACTTTTTTGTTCCGTTGCTATACATACCCCGAACTACGAAGGACGTTAAAATACGACATTAATTCTAATGGTTTTACAGATTATTCAGTTGGGTAAAGTGTAGAATAAGTCAAAGACGTGAAGGATTCCTCGGCTCATGCTGCGCAAAAAAATAGTAAATAATGTGAATCTAAGACATTAGATTAATCAGTATATTTCCCTTCTGATTTAAGATGATAACAAAAAAAAATGCCATAACTATGACATTTACCTTTTATTAAAGTGCTATTCTTTCACAAGCTTAAAATGGATGATAATTAACCATAATTAGAAATTACGGTAGTGTATCTGATTAGCTAACGATTCCAGTGAGAAAAGTCTAATCGATCTGATTTTAAACCCAAATTGAATGGAGATTACACACTTTCAGCCCCTTTTCGAATAAAAGCATGGTAAGGCTACAGTCCTTGAGGCTAAGGATAGGGTTTTCTATTGAATTAACTAATTTATTGCATCATTTAGTCGATATATAGTAAAAAGAATACTAATATCGGGGTGTATAAATGATGCCACCAATAGAGGATTATTGCTGTCAAAATAGTCGTTGTAATTGCTATGGTAAGAGAGGTAATGGAAATCTATCGTTCAAAGGTTGGAGTGGCACAGGAAAACGAATACGAATGATCTATTGCAAAGAGTGCAAAACACATTTTTCCGAAAGAAAAGGCACTGTACTTGAGCAGGCAAGATTAAGTGAAGATAAGGTAGTATCAATAATAGAACACCTTAGAGAGGGCTGTGGGACCAGGGCTACAGGAAGATTGGTGAACGTTAGTAATGGCACCGTCAGCCGATATATCAAAAAATCTAGGCATGTCGCTGAAAATTTTCACAATGAACATGTGGCCTTTTCCCCCCGAAACCAAAGAAATACAACTCGATGAGAAATGGAGCTTCGTTGGAAAGAAAGAAAAAAATTGCAGCGAGGAGGAGAAAGAATTCGGCGATCAATGGGATTATATAGCCATTGACGCAGAATCTAGGCTTGTATTGAGTTTCGTTCCTGGAAAACGAACGCTTGAGAACTGTCAGAAAGTAGTAGAAGATGTTTCTATTCGCACACATGGCCGGGAAGACATTTTGATATCGAGTGATTGTTACGCTCCGTACAAGACAGTAATTGAGGATGTCTACGGAAAAAAGGTTATCCCTGAACGAAAGAAAGGCCCGGGAAGACCTCCGAAAAATCCCGTCAATGTTATGCCAGAAGATCTTTGTTACGTAACTATTTGCAAAAACTATGAAAAGAATAAGGTGAGCTCTATAACAAGAGAAATCGTATTTGGGAGCGAGGAGTTGGTCGCGGAGAGACTTAAAACTTCTCTAGTCAGCAATACGATTAATACCGCCATTGTAGAACGTGTCAATGGTACAGATCGTATGCAAAATTCAAGAAAAGCCAGAGATACTTATGGTTTTTCAAAGGATTTAGGATTTCACAATGCATTATCAATGTTAATCATTTGCATGTACAATTTCTGTTGGTGTATTCGGACATTATACTTAATAGACGATGGTAAGCGAGTGCGTCGCACTCCTGCAATGGTTGCAAAACTTTCAGAGCACGTTTGGACGGTAGCGGAATGGGTAACTTATCCTACTTATCGTAAAAATAAAATAGTTAAATATCAAACATTCCCTGGTAGTGCTAAACGTGCTATTGGCAGGGATCTATTTTTGGTGAGTTAATCTGATACACTACCAAAATTTGGATGATGAATTAAAATCTCAAATAAAAAGATTTGTTACTATGCTCGAACTTATGGAAGACGATGTTGAATTAACTGAATCAGAAAGTAATTTTTTGAAATGGTTATCTAGTTGGGATCAAGAAAAAATTGATAATTTTATTAGCATTGTTAAAAAGGCTAGAAAAAAGCAATAAAATTCAGTATCCATAGGCATATACGGCCAGCCGGGAGTCGATACTCGGCACAAGGGAGAGTGTATTAAAAGGACGGAATCACAATTCAAGAAG
>OMOF01000480.1 GCA_900290375.1 Candidatus Desulfosporosinus infrequens | reverse complement strand
TGTTGGTGTTGTTGGTGTTGTTGGTGTTGTTGGTGTTGTTGGTGTTGTTGGTGTTGTTGGTGTCAAGATTATATCCGATGCGCTGACTGTTACTGTGCCAACGAGACTCGCCCGCCACATATTCTGCGTAGGAATATTAGTTGCCGCAACGCCCTTGACTGTTACTCCTGTCACGCCCTGAGCAGTAACGGTCACATTGACAATGGTATTCCCAGTCAGTGCATCTGACACGGTGTTAAAGGTAAACCCATTACCAGCTGTACCTGCTGTACCAGTCGTATCAGTTGTACCTGTCGTACCAGTCGTGCCAGTTGTGCCAGTTGTGCCAGTCGTGCCAGTCGTGCTAGGCGTACCAGTTGTAACACTTGCAATACTTCCTACAACACTGTCTGGAACAACAGCGCTTCCACCGAAGGAAATCACTTGGCTGTTGGAAGTCATGAGCTTGGACACATCAGCGGCAGCATAAGCCGCCGTGGAGTTAGCCAAAATGATGGGAGAATTGGTTTGAGCCGCTAACGCGGAACCTGCTAAGGCATCGACGAGCGTTTCGCCGTTGGCTACGTACACTTTGTCATATTTGTAACTCATATCGTTCAGAACTATGTCGTTTGTAGCATATCGGTCTGTGCCATATAAACGAGTCGCCCCTGAAATGTCATTAACGAGAGTCGGTCCACCTACTGTATAAACTTTTGACCCTTCAAAGGCCGCTTCTGAAGCCGGGAGACTACCATCTGGATTGGAAATAAGTATGGCATAGTTGTTAGCGGCCGCATAGGAAGCTACTGACATAGCATCAGCCAGACCGCTATATCCCACCACGAACGAACCGGCGGGGGATTGTAACATTGAAGCTACCTTCGTAGCAGTATCAAAACGGTCTACGCCTTGCATTACGGTGACATTTATGCCACTGATACCTTGCAAAGAAGTTATAACTGCTGTGCTCAATGCACCCACGGCATAAACCTTAGTTGCGCCCAAAGCAGCTATTTCATTTTGAACTTGTGGATCTAGGGCATCTGTACCAGTTAACAGAATTGGTGCCTTTAACTCCCCTGCCAAGGGCGCGACCGATAAAGCATCCACCAAATTAGCATCATTGGCAGGTGCAACAATAACTGAAGTAGATCCATTGGACCAACCGCTTTGGGCGATCGCAACCGAAGTTCCTACACGATCAACCCCGCTCAATCGAGAGTTTGAGACTGTAGCATTCGGTGATGCTGATCCCGGCGCATCCGCTGCAAAAGCCTGAACTGGAGCAACCAAAAGTGCCATTGATAAAACTGCCAACGTTGTTAGTGACTTTTTGGACTTTATCATATACTCTTAAATCCCCTTTCTTTTTTCGAAACAATATTTTCACAAACGCTTATATTACAATACTACAAATTTCTTGTATATACCACTATATTATCTTCTGTATATGATGATATGGGATTCTATTGTACAACATTAATATACCAACCCGATAAATCAAAACTACTATCTAGTAAAACATGGCCAAAGTTAAAGGTCCATAAGATAGCTTTAAATGGCTCAATAGTTAAGCCCTTGATATCAAATTGCCCACGCGTCAACTCCTCCTGCTGAGCACCATAAACGACCAAAGGTATTTGCTCCAAATTCACTATTTTTTCCGTATAATTTCTGATAATTACAGTAGCGAGAAGATCACTTTCATTTGTGATCTGCGCTTGAAATGGTTGGAAATTAACTTCTCCATCCTTCATGGCAGGAAGTTCTGCTAATATCCGTTCCAGTTCCTGTCTTTGGTTTTCTGTTATATTCTCTGGCAACACCTGAAACTGTATTTCGTTGCTTTCCGGACGTTTGGTCGGCAT
>OMOF01000443.1 GCA_900290375.1 Candidatus Desulfosporosinus infrequens | reverse complement strand
CGAAATTTTGCCCTTAGAATCTTCCTCTTTCTCTACCACAATTTCAACATCTTCAGCGGTTCCCCTGAAGAGTTCCAGATGGTCGCTCATCATTTTGGCTGCCGTACTGATAGCCATCTCTGGCGAGATGCTGCCATTTGACCATACTTCGAGGGTTAACTTATCATAGTCCGTGATTTGAGCAACTCGGGTAGGTTCTACATCGTAGTTGACCTTGTAAATCGGGGCAAAGATGGAGTCAATAGTATCTTCTGATGTTTTAGAAACGTAACCCTTGCCCCTTTCCACCGTCATTTTCATAAATAATCGGCCATCTTTTTCTAATGTGGCTATCTTCAAATCTGGGTTCAATATCTCGATATCTGGATCAGTTATAATATCTGCGGCTGTAATGACCCCTTCGCCCTGAGCTTCAATGTGAAGAACCCGAGGTTCGTCAGTATAACCTTTGAGAACAAGGGATTTTATGTTGAGAATAATGCTCCCAACATCTTCCAACACATCCCGCATTTCTTCGATTTTGATTGATGTTACTGCTGAGCCAGGAAGAGAAGATAACAAAATGCGTCTTAAAGAATTCCCCAAGGTAATCCCATATCCCCTTTCAAGAGGCTCAACAATGAATTTAGCATAGCAGTTGTCTTCAGCACGTTTAATGCACTCGATTCTAGGCTTTTCTATTTCTAACAGTGGAAAGCACCTTCTTTCGTTAATTTGATCCTTTGTACTAGAGACGCAACCATGGTTTTAATTCTTCTAATCCTGGGTATGTCTCAGCAAAGGCACTATTCTCTTCTAGGAAGCCCAATCCCTTTGGTCTAATTTTGACCCTATTAAGAAGTGCCATGCAGTTAGGATACGCTGAAAAAAAACTCCGCAAAATCAAAAGGCCTCCCACCATATACTGGCAGGAAGGCCTTTTTCATTTCAGGCTGTCTCGCTGAATAGTGCCTCCTTCAAAAACTCAGTATATTCGGGAAAGTTTTCTGTATTTGGGACACCGTTGGTCTGAGCTAATCCATACCTAATAGTTCTCTTTATAATAGTATCAAAAACGATAATATCCGTGTTAATAAACGATTTTCTAATGTCCTGCATGACCGTATTGTGGAGGCCGGTGTTCTGAACCATCGTTGCTAGGACACCTAAAATTTTTAATTGAGCGTTAGAGCTTTTCTGAACTTCACGTATGAACTCAAGCATATCCTCAGCACCCTTTACCGCCATACCCTCCGGTTGCATTGGGATCACGGCGTCAGTTGAGGCATTCAAGGCATTTCTATTGAAGATACTCACAGTTGGTGGAGTATCAATGATAATGAAATCGTACTTTGTATCGATTTGGACAATAGCTTTTTTTAAAAGAATATTGGGGTCTGGGTAGAGCGGTGCCTTAACGATCCCTCCAAGATCGGCAAGGGAACGGTTTGACAAGTAGAGGTCTACCCCATACGCAAATTCCTTAATTTCCTTCATATCTACCAATCCTAGTAGCACATCCAACATAGTTCTCTTTAATACTTTTCTATTGATCCCGAAACCCTCTGCCAACTGCCCTTGAGGATCGAGGTCAATGGCTGCTACTTTATATCCCAATTTATGTAGACCTACACTCATATTTATAGCTGTAGCGGTCTTTCCAACTCCACCCTTTTGGGTGACAACGGATATGACTCTAGCTTTCTTTATTGGTGGCTTGATAATGGACATAAACCTACCCTTTTTCATTTGCAGCGCCCCCTCTCTCAATATATACATATATTACCATTTGTAGCATACAGAATCAAGATAACGGGACATAATACCGAATGTTTAAAAAGAGTAAATAGTGGCAATGATTGATTATGGTATACCGAAATAGGACTTACCTACTCAACGGCGAGAAGGTAAGTCCTATTTTGTTTTTTGAAATAAAAATATACATAAATAGAACTGCAACGGGCAGTATAGTTTTGTATTTTTACATAATTTTGCTTTCAATATATTGTAAATAAACATACGTTGACGTAAACTATAAACAACTAGTTGGAGACTAGGCATTTTACTTAGGACAAAAATCCAGACATAACCCCGTGTCCGAAAATCTTTACGGTATGGAGTATAAGCTTATGAAAGAACAATTGCTGACAGTTGAAAATGTAGTTACAATGTTAGGAATAACCTCAAGAACTCTCCACTACTATGAGCAAATAAACCTAATTCAGCCAGCAATGCGTACAGAAGGAGGACATCGATTATATGATGTAGCGGTGGTTGATAAACTGAAGCATATCTTACACCTGAAAGAGTATTTAGGTGCATCTTTGCAGGAAATTCGTTTTATCTTGGAAGCGGAGGATGCATTGGGGCAGTTACGAAATTTATTTTGGCAAGAAACTTCTAAATTGGAAAAGACCAAAATACTTCGTGAATCGATGGTCCTGTTAGAGAGTCAGGTAAAAATAATCGACGACAAAATTGATGCGCTTAAGATGATGCGGGAAGGCTTCGTGAAACGCATGGAAAAATGCAAAAGTTATGAACAAGAGATGGAAATAGCAAATATACAGTCTAATGAGGATAAAGAACACTAGAAATGGATTTTCAATCAGGCAATGTGTTTCGTGAGTGGAATATTTAAAAGAAATCATTTTGACGGAGGTGTTATCAATGAATATTGATAAAGCGTTTTATGATAATCTCTTTAAAAATTTGTTCACTGATCCTTGTGTAGTAAAGTTTTGGGATGGAGAAGTTAAACAGTATGGCTCGGGAGATGCTTTGTTTCGGATAAAATTCAACGAACCGATTGCCAAAACAGAGGTTATCTGTGATCCATCTCTGGCCTTTGGCGAGGGGTATATGCACAAGAAGATTGATATTGAGGGAAGTGTCCGAAAAGCTATTGAATCGATCTACAAGAACCAGGATGGTTTCCTTTCTCAGAAAAAGCCTTATGTCAAATTAGTTAAAATTTTCTCTAATAGTATTCGTAAAAGCAAAGAGGATGTTCAATTTCACTACGATATTGGTAACGATTTCTATCGTTTATGGTTAGATGAGACCATGACCTATTCTTGTGCTTATTTCAAATCGCCTGAGGATAGCCTTTTCCAAGCTCAAGCGAACAAAGTCGATCATATTCTGCGTAAACTTAACTTGCAAGCCGGACAAACCTTACTAGACATTGGCTGTGGCTGGGGAGAACTTATTCTTACCGCAGCTAAAACCTATCGGGTTAAAGCATTAGGCATTACCCTGAGTTCAGAGCAATACTCGCGAGTCCAGGAAAGAATTGAGAATGAAAATTTGCAGGATTTAGTTGAAGTTCAGCAAATCGATTTTCGGGAATTGAAAGACAGAACTTTTGACCGAGTGGTTAGCGTGGGGATGATTGAGCACGTAGGTAAAGAACAGCTCAATGGTTATTTTTCAACTGTGAAATCTCTGTTGAATGAAAGCGGAGTCACCCTTTTGCATTGTATTACCAGCGACGATGAAGTGGGGACGGATAGCTGGATCGATAAATACATTTTTCCGGGGGGATATATTCCTGCGGTTAATGAACTGATTACTCTGATGGCCGCCAACAAGTTTTATTTGATTGATCTGGAGAGCCTGCGTGAACACTATACTCGGACCTTGGAACACTGGGCTAAGAACTTTGAACAGGCTCTTCCTGTAATTGAGAAAATGAAAAGTGAAACATTTATCCGGATGTGGCGGCTCTATCTCAACGCTTGTGCTGCCTCGTTTCATAGCGGTAACAACGATGTTCATCAGTTTTTATTTACCAAGGGGGTAAATAATACCTGGCCGCTTACCCGAGCGTATATGTATCCATGATCATTGGCCTGGGTTATTCGCAATATGGGTGGGGATATTATTCAGTGGTTAAAAAGAGCGTCAATTGGCCCTTTATCCTAAATTTGGGATAAAGGGCCAATTGACGCTTGCAGGCAACCGATGATAAGTTATTATGAGGGCACAAGCCCCCCTGAAAAATCGAAGGCCCATCGTATTAGAGGGTAGGAGGACGGAAAGCATGCCAGAATGGGAAGAACAATTGACGTGGCAGCGTTTGAAAGAGGACTCGAAAGCCCGAGAGGATTTCTTGGCCAAATCTCAGGCGTTTATTCGTCATGTGGCAAATCAGGCGTGTTTTTGTTCTCTGGAATGGGGCCGAGATGAAGAATTATCAGAGGCGTTGGTCGCCTTCAATGAAGCAATAGATCTTTTTCTCGAGGATAAAGGGGTGCCATTTTTAGCTTACGCACGGGTTTTAATTAAACGCCGACTTATTGATTATCATCGGAAGCAGAAATTGCGGCAAGCTAGTTCTCTCGACCAGGAGGACATCGGACGAGGAATTGAAATCCATCTTAGTTTAGATGAATTTCAGGAAAAAGAACAATGCAACGAGCGGGCAGCTGAAATCCAACAGTTCGCCAAAGCCTTAGCTGCATTTAAGCTTACCTTTCAGGACCTAGTGGCGGTTTCTCCAAAACATCGGGATTCACGTCAGACACTACTTCGTGTGGCTCGAGAATTAGCCTTTGACATTGAACTATGGCCTCAGACTGAGCGAACTGGAAAAGTCCCAATGCAAGCTTTAGTTTTGAAAACTCAGGTTCATCCAAAGGTGTTAGAACGGGGGCGAAAGTATATTTTGGCGGTCGCCTTACTTATGGCTAACCAACATGACTACGTTTATTTACGGGAATATGTACTCCCGCGGGAAGGGGGGGGCTGGGATGAGTAAAATGAAAGCAGTGGTTTTGGAGAAGTCCGGATCACGTTACACTGTGCTTGGTCAGAACGGCGCCTTTCGCCAAGTTCGTAGGCGGCTTAAGGCTGAGGTTGGCGAAGAAATTGAAATTCAAACAGGAGGAATAGATTTTAGTGGGTTGCGTGTCTGGGCTGGAGTTGCTGCACTATTCCTTTTGGTCCTAACGGCCCTCTTGGGCTGGAACCTGTATCAAACTCCGACTGCGGTAGCTTTACTTTCTGTCGATATTAATCCGAGCTTGCAATTTACGATTGATGCACAAGGACGTTTATTAAAGTTCCAAACGCAGAACGAGGATGCTAAGAACATGCTGAAGCAGATTGATCTAACTGGGAAACCAATAAGTGAGGTCTTAGATCAGATTGTTACCCAGGCCTATAATCAAAAATTTCTCAACTCTGAGCAACATTGGGTTGTAGTGGGATATTCTCCGCTGACAGACAAAGCTTCCGTTCAGATGCCTAAAGAGCTTAACGAGAATCAAATTATCACATGGGTCGCTGGGACAGTCGCGAAAGAAGGATTTACCCCACAGGTTGCAGTCTTCCCTCTGACTTCTCAGGAGAGTGAGCTTGCTCAAAAAGGAGATTTGACGCTTGGGGAGTATGCACTTTGGCAGGCCGCTCAACAGGCAGGGGTCGTGACGCAACCGGAGAAACTTAAAGATACTACAGAGCGGATTCGGTTACTTGACAACCCACAGATTCAGGAGCAGATCCGATCAAAGAAAATGGGACTCGAATCTGGTTTGCCACAAACACCAGAGACGGCGAAGCAAGATTCCGGATCGATCGATAAATCGGATCAAAAGGGTACAGAAAAACCGCAGCCTGAGAGGTTACCATCCTCTGCGGCCAAGGTTCCGAATAATCCAGCGATTGAAAAAGGTGATGGGCAAACTAAGGATAAAAATAAGAACAAAGCTACAGGAAAAGCTGCAGGAAAAGACAAAGGAAAGGATAAAGGTCAAGGCCAAGGTCAAGGTCAAGGTCAAGGTCAAGCGTACAATAAAGATCTGGTTAAAGACAAGAACAGTGCGCCGAAAAAGACTGATCTGGTAAAAGAGCATAAAGACGTTTACTTCTCGGTCATAGCGCCGATACCGACACCGGAAAATTCACAGCATAACGATTTCTATATCCTTGATTCCCGTGAAAAATTATACCTACATTAATAAACCCTGATTTCACAGGCATTTTGGTTTTTTTGTAGGTATAAAAATTATACCTACAAATTGAATTGCGAATCATTATTTTTGTGACTATTCAGGTACTCAGTTAATCAACCACAGATTACACAGATTACACAGATTAACACAGAATAAATACATTTTGGCTCTAAACTACAAATCGCTTGTAACT
>OMOF01000843.1 GCA_900290375.1 Candidatus Desulfosporosinus infrequens | reverse complement strand
TACACCCGCAAAAGTACTAAAGAAGAATGAGGTCTCTTCTCCAGCAAAGTTTTTGCCGCTCCTCCTGTGGTCACTGACATTCTTTTTGCCGCTCTCCCCGTTGGTGTGCCAATTAATACCCTGGCACTAAGTAACTGAAACAACTTGTGCCCAAGGAGATGCATCTTTTGACGATAGGGTGCATGATAATGAAAAAGCACTTCGTTTCTCGGCACTAAAAAGGATCTAGGAAACCTGTCGGGTCGTTCTGCAAGTTCCCCCTACACTACCGTTACGGTAATAAATTAGACACTGTAAAGGATTAGCGAAATGTTAACTATTACCTTTCGTTGCAAGTATTCAACCTAACCGTTTGGACATAATAAAATGGACTTGCTTAAGGGGGTTAACTAAATGATTACCTTGCATGATGACGGTACAGTGGATGTTCCGAGACATGACTTTCAATTCGTACTTCTCAAATATGCTGAAATAGTGAAACATTCAGGACATAGTATAACTGTGAACGTAAACGAGGATGAGGGCATAGCAAAGATGACTTGCAATACGTGTCAAAGTGACTTGTTGGAAGTAGAGGTAGAGGGTACTATTACCAAATGGAGTAAAGATGGTGAAATTATTAAGCGATGGCGTGAGCAAGTTAACTGATTCATTCCCATATAAGTTTAATAAACTCTAGTTATCATTTAATCCGAAGTCTATACTTTTGAGTTTTCGTTTATAAAGGCTTTCCAGCGCGATCACGTCTTCACTTGTGAATGACTTAGGGATAATTTGAAGCACGCTAAATTGAAACTCAACATACCGTTCTTTCTGTTGCTGTAATAATTCAACTATTCTTTTATTCCCACCGTGATGTGTTTCAACATAATTCTTCCATCGACTTAAAAGGCCGCCAGTCCCATAAGCAGACCCTACATATTGTTCTCCGTTGACCCGGTCGGTGATCAAATAGATCGCATAAACCGATGATAGAGCAGTATGCCAATTTTCATAAAGCGTTGGATCGGTCACAATTTCACTTAAATCACTGAATGATAAAACGATGTTTTCAAATCCAGCAAAAGCATATTTGGGATTCTCTTGAATGGCTAGCACTTCTTTTTCATTTGTTGCCCACTGGTGCCAAGACACTGTAGATTTCCCCCAATTAATGATCAATCGACCATCAAGATCGCTTAGGTATTCCATCTTCTGTAGATCAAAATAGTAACTCTCCTCGTCTTCATACATATCCCTCAAAAGAGAATCGCTCGGAATATGTTGTACAGCAGCCTTTTGTCCACTCCCCACTTTAAAGCACCCCAAGAACTTAGCGCTCGTACCTGGTCCACTAACAAAAGATAATATATAGTCACAACCTTTAAAAAAGTTTTCGCGCTGGAATTTTTGGTATTCTTCAAAATAACCTGTTTCGTAAGATGCCTTAAACCGCTTATGATTTAAAGAATGTCTAATAAGTTTTATGTTCTTTGGTTCCAGGCCAGCTTTTGTAATAATATCCAATAAATATAGTGATCCCATATTGCTTATTTCCCCTTTATATCTATTACTTTGTTAGCTTTCTGCGCAGTTTCCAGGGGCTTAGTGAACTTACCGTGCTCTATCAGTTTTTCAGTATATCTCTTAATTGTTCAATTGAAAGACCAGCTCTATGTAACATTGAATGACAATTGGGGCATATCGGTCTTAAATCGTTTAATGGATTAACTTCATATTCCTCATT
>OMOF01000493.1 GCA_900290375.1 Candidatus Desulfosporosinus infrequens | reverse complement strand
GTAAGAAAATGCGAAACAAGAGAGAGATTATGATTATAGAAGTTATAACCTGAAAAGTAGATGCAGAGTTCAAGCTTGGCGTATTGAGATGAGACAATTACCAAGAAAGTCGGTTTATCGGCAGTGGGCCACATATGAGGGTATAAAACCGAGCAACTTTTTCCGATAGTTCGGAAAACCTTTTTTGCAAATTCAGGGTTTATGCAGGATCATAATATTAATATATTATCTTAATCATTACAATATAAGAGACTTAGATATTTATACCATCAAGCCAGAATTTTCCTTTCCTAATTCAAATAGGTACTTCATGTTCCTTAACTCTTCGGTAAAAAGTATTAGCCTTCATACCAACAAGTTCCATGGCCTTTAAAGCAGTTACGTTCCCCAGCTTCCAATCCTCGTACACTATTACGAAATTGCTATTGGCAGCTATCTTTTTTCTCCCGAACTTCACGCCATTATTTATTGCAATTCGTATGCCTTCCTCTTGCCTCTCCTTTATTCGTTTGCGTTCGTCTTCTGACATATAGCTCAATAACTGCAATATCAGATCAGAGATTAAATTTTCTAATCCATTCATATCTTTATATTTTGTTGTATCCAATAATGGCATATCCAACACAACCATATGGACCTTTTTTGTTCTGGTAAGCTCATGCCATTCATCTAATATCATTTGTTTGTTCCTGCCCAGCCGGTCTAAGGACTTAACATACAAAATATCGTCTTTCCTAAGCATACGCTTCATCAATTGATATTCAGGGTCTTTTAAAATCTTTGCCACTGGCCTTCTCGATAAAAATACACTCATCCTCTATTCCCGCCTCTTTAGCGGCAATAATTTGTCTTTCCAGAGATTGATCTTGTATAAACCTCAAAAGCCGCTGAAAATAGTGGATTTTGAGGTTTATATACTCATTAGCTGCACATTACTCCTCCTTTTTAATCCGAGCCTCATGCTTAATTTAATTAGGTCCGCCTGACTACTGTAACAGGTAGCTTTCTTCATATATTCCCACCTTACACAGACACCCAATCCGCCAACACACCATTCAAAGGCGCCGGGTGTGCCTGGAGACCAGCGTATTGGTGGCGATAGAATTGGCCGGCAAAGTTGCTAATTCGGCAAGGCCACCTAATTTCATACAGGCGGCCTTGCTTGATTATAAGTGTCCAGGTGAAATACAGTTACCTAGCTGATTCAAATTATTGTGATCAATTTGGTAACTCTTTGTGGTCTAAACCTGCAACATCGAATATTGAACTTTGTAACTTATTACTAGAATTGGGCGAATGCATTTCCTTTGCATGGAACAAGTGTTCTATTAAAATAGAAACAGGCATTCCCTGTGGAAAAGGTGAAGTGTATAAAGCCAACGAATTATATTTCATATAGATGTGAATTCTGCGTATTTGTCATGGGAAGCCGTACATCGCTTACAGCATGGCGACGCACTTGATCTCAGGGCTGTGCCTTCTGTTGTTGGAGGTGATCCCGTAACTCGACATGGCATTGTGTTGACGAAATCTATTCCTGCTAAAAAATATGATATTCAAACTGGCGAATGCCACACCGATGATGTTGATACAAACCATATTTTTATCAAGCTTTCGTGAGAAAACAAATATCAGCCTTTGGAGTATCCGGATGTCTTATCCCTTTTTGAAAGGCTGAAAAACAAAGTAGGATTTGACGTTACTCCTCATATGCTCCGGCATACTTCTCTCAATGAGTTGCGTAAAGCCGGTTGGAAGGATGAACATTTAATGAAGCGTGCCGGTCATGCTCATGTGCAGACAACAACGCACCTCGATCAGCGACGTTCGTGCTAAAGGCAGGCTTCCGACCCAACACTTGGCAAAAAAGGCAGGCCACACTCAACTCGGCTTCACTCAAATTAGCCTGAGCATTTCTAACCAGACCCTGGCTCACTGAGAGGCCAAGAAGGATCAGAGGGGGTCTCCAGCGGAAGCCGAGAGACGCCACGCCGATGCAGTGCTAGTAACCGGGGTGCCAGCGGCTCAGCGGGGTGAGCTGGATCTGCTTAGCCAGCCCATAGGCCGTGGTCAGGTCGCTGTCACTTTCCACGAGCGTGCGTCCGTACAGCAATACCGTATTGTCTGGCGAGACAATCTGCTTCACCCCAGCCGGCACTTTTCCCTGCCAGCCCGGTCCGCTAATAAGGTAGTCACCGGCCTGCGTCCCAGTGGTGCGCCGGCCCACATAGGCGAAGTCTGTTCCCCACGAGTCCGTGAACTGGACACTGTAATAGCGGTCAGCCATATCCGGCACGTGCAACACCTCCGGCCCGGTGCTCAGATCGAGCCAGCCAATGGTGTAGAGCGTGTCGCGGTTTAGACCCTTCTCAAGGGGATCTTGCGATGGGACAGCCAGGGTAGGCATGGTATAGAGCGTATTGACGGGAAGGCTGGAGGGACTGTTTGCAAAGCCTGGACCGCGCTTGACCATCACCGTCTCCCATGTTTTGTAGAAGAAATGCGGATAGAAGTAGACATAGGTGAAGATGCCGAGTCCCCACATCACCAGGACGGTCACAGCGAAGGCAAACAGGTGGACCTTCCACCTGGATCTCTCCGGGTCCGGCGAGGCTTTCGAGGAAGCGGAGCTTGACGCTGCTGCGCTCTCCTGGCTGTTCGGTTCTTTGTTTTCCATATTCGCCATTAGTGCACCTCCACGACAGGCGACACATGGTACGCGCCATTGAGGATGGCCGCGCCGGGCTGATAGACCCGGAGGGCAAGCTTGAAGTCCCCGTACGGTGACGGAAGCCAGTTCGCCTCGTGACCCGCCGGGGCGGCTTGCTGAATGTAGATGTCAATGGAGCCGTCGGCGTTGGGAACCAGGCCCGACCGGTCGCCCACATTGTATCGGTTGATCGGGTTGTCCACCAGATAGCCCTGCGGGTTGACCATGGTCAGCGACCAGAAGGCCTGGTTAGGCGGAAGCCCTCCCGGCGGGAAGTGCAGGAGGTAGTCATGCCCTCCATTGAGCGGCTGCCCCGCGCTATCCATCGCCGCCCCCCAGTACATCGCCTCTTGCTGCAGGTTGCCGGCGGCGATAAACTTGGCGCAGGCAGCCCGCAGAAGGATGCGGTTGCTGGCCTCGCCAACGTGCATATGCATAAAGGTACTCCAACCATTGACCGTCGTCGTCGTTAACACGGAGCGGGCCTCAGCGTCGATCAGACGAGGCGCCGTGAAAATGGCCAACACGACCCCCACGAGAATCCCCAGCACTACGACGATGGCCCTCTTCCGGAGAAAAGCCCAGAATTGATGTCTGGCCGATGAGTGAACGTTTTGTTTATCAATTGTTGAATCTATCCTTTCTCGATGTGTGAAATGGGACAGTGCCGGCTCCCGGTGTGCAAAAGCAGTGCCGCGATGCGCGCCATTGAACTTTTCGGAAGTGCGGCCTGTGCATGTATGACCAGGCCCCATGTTGTTGCGTAATCATACTGATCCTCTTGTCAATCATGCTTCTCTCCTTAACTCAACATCAAACGCGAGCGGCGGGAACTCACCAACGAAACGCCCAGTAGGAGATAGAACGTGAATTCCTCCTTTTATCTCAGCATAGGGGCAAGTTTCATTCCTTG
Organism: Candidatus Desulfosporosinus infrequens; assembly: GCA_900290375.1. Classification (GTDB taxonomy): domain Bacteria; phylum Bacillota; class Desulfitobacteriia; order Desulfitobacteriales; family Desulfitobacteriaceae; genus Desulfosporosinus; species Desulfosporosinus infrequens. The sequence goes on along the minus strand of OMOF01000493.1, from coordinate 3,909 downwards.
CGCGTAGCCCGATCAAACAGTGTCACCAGTTCCTGCGCATATGCCTCCCCATCCAAGTTCGGATGGACTACCAGGAAGCGCCCAACAGCGTCAATGGCTCCTCGGATGGTGACAGCCATAGCATGTAGATCGAAGGCTCTGAACTCGCCTTTGTTCTGGCCTTGACGCAAAATGGCCTCTAAGCCTTCCATGTCGGTTTTCTCGGAGCGATGGAGATAGCGCAGCCTACCGTCTTTCGTGCGCACGCTGAGGACGATGTCGATGAGCGCCGCCATCGGCATGCGATGGGCAGCAATATAGGCGATATTGCTGCGCAGATAGGCTTGCAACCTCCCCGTAGCGGTGGACTCGGCGATGATCTGCGGCACCATAAAGTGTGTGCCCGCTGTGGAGATCTCGGTGACGACCTGTTCGATCAGCGCCTCTCGGCTTTTGAAATAGTAGGTGATCAAGCCCTTTCTGATGCCCGCCCGCTTGGCGATTTGTTCCAGCGATGCCTGGGCATAACCAAGCGTCGCGATGGTTTCAATCGTGCATGTAATAATCTGTGCCCGCCGAGCCACTTCGGTAAATGTCGGCGAGCGTTGGCCGTCTGGTATGTATTTTGTACTCATGGCCAAAGTATAATACGATTGTCCAGAAGATGTCAAGCCTTTTCCGAGACGCCGAGGCGGGCGCTCGATGAAGATCGCCGACGAGAAGTGAATTGGGGCTGAGAGCGATCAAACGCCTTTTTGTCAGCCAGTCATGGTTGTATTTTTCCTGCGTATCACAGTTATTAGCGAAAGCGGCCTATATAACGTCATACTGCTCTCCCGCAAACCCGAAGCAAAGAATTTCAAACGCTGGGTAACCCACGAGATGCTGCCAACAATCCACAAACACGGCGCATACGCCACTTCCGCCAAACTGGAGGAAATTATGAACGATCCCGATGCCTGGATTAATGTACTGACTGCTCTCAAGGAAGAACGCGCTGCCAAGGAACGCCTCCAGTTGGAAGCCTCCGAGAATAAGCCTAAGCTTGTGTTTGCTGATGCTGTGTCGGTTTCAGACGGCACTATACTCATTGGGGAAGACTCCGTGTCCGTCAGCAACGACTGCTCCGACTTCGATGATCTCGGGGAACCAGACTCTCGGTCTTCCATAACTCTGGTGCATCGTAAATTCAAAGTCCACTCCGCCCCCCTGGGGCTGTGAGCACGGCCCTTCCACGTCTCAGTCTTTCGATAACATCTCACGACACGTCCAGGCATAAAAACAAGTCACCTCGTAGCACCATTTGCTTGGGAGTGACTTTTGGCATCTTATGACATTGTTTCTAAACATAACTTCCCTAATATCATACCTGAGAGAAGTACATCCTATTGATTTTCACTACTTGGGAAAACCAAAAACTTGGACTGAAACGTCGCTTGACCATTCCGATTTCCAGACTTGCCCTTTACTAGTCAAGGCGTAATTAGCACCACCCCCTCCAGCAATCTCAACAATATCAGTATCAGTAAGGTTTGATATTTGATAACCATTTAAGCCATAATCATTGTAACGCCAGACGTTACCGTGTTTGTCGAGCACAAATAATCCAAAACCCGCAGCGATGGCAATAATATTTGATAAGGTAGGCAACTGAAATGGAGCATGTGAGTAATCTGTTGTAGCCGTGCTGCCATTGATTTTGAGTGTAGCAGAAGAACCATAATTCGCCACCCAGACATGACCGGAACTATCAAGAATATAGTCGGTACCTGCTCCTGCGGCAATGGCAACAGCATCAGATATATTTGGAATCTGTACAGGGGATATGCCAGAACCACTTACCCAAGATCCCCACGTCCAGACATGCCCTGAAATATCGAGAGCACAAGCGATGCCATTTCCGCCAGCAATAGACACGATATCCGACAAGCCAGGTATTTGTTCGGGAGTGAATGGATCACCTGGAGTTAGGTCAAGTTTACTTTTCTCTTTCCAAGTCCAAACATGACCGGAACTGTCAAGAGCACAATCTTCTGCTATCGCAACAATGTTCTGGAGATTTGTAATTTCCACAGGAACAATTGAGCCATAAATTGGGTGTCCCCATTGCGAAATATTCCCATATCTCCCCCAAATCCAAACATGACCGGATTTGTCAAGAGCTTGACCTTGATTATCTCCTCCGGCGATTGCCACAATATCAGAAAGGTTGGAAACTTGAACAGGTGTAGCCGAGTCATTACCTGCTCCATTGCCAAGTTGACCAAATCCCCCACTTCCCCAAGCCCAAACATGCCCGCTGGAATCCAGATAATAAGCGGCATAGTTATCAATACCTGATGCTATTTTGGAATTAACCATAGGCGGCATTCCGCATAAGGCATTTTTGGCTTGCTGAATTAGTATATTGGAAACAACACTCGTTCCACCCAAGGCTATTATATTTGGCTGAATCCCAAAACCATAAAGTATATTCAGATAGGTTTCTACAGCGGGAGGAAGGGTCATAGATTGATTATCTACCAGAAGAATGGGGTCTCCTGTTTTAGCCGCTAAGCTGCCCCCAGCGAGGGCGTCCGGAAAATCATTTCCGCTGGCAAGATATATTGACTGAGGAGTAGTTGAAAATTCATTGATTATAGCTGCGTTTGTTCCGAACCGATCATCACCTGCCAGACGCTTAACAGTGGCCATTGGAACTAAAGCCTTAACTTGGTTTTCTATGTCTTGGGAAATGACACCCGTTCCTCCAGCTATATAGATCGTGGAAGGCTTATCATTGGCAATAAAATTCTCTGTTTCAGTAGGTAAAGAATCTTGCCCTACCAAAAGTATTGGATATTGTTTTGCCCCTGAAAAACTTGAAACACTCAAGGCATCGGGAAAATTCTCGCCAGATGCAATAAAAATCGGCGTTCCTTGGGGAACATTAACATTATTCACGATGAGCATATTTGTATCGTATCGATTCGTACCATCAAAGCGTTTGATATTATTGTATCCTATTGAAACAAATTTTGCTTCAAAGTCCGACCCAATTACCGCAGCTCCACCCATAATGTAGATTGTCCCAGTTTTAGATAAGTGTGCAGCGATAAAATTGAATGCTTCAGTCGAAGTATTTGCTTGAGTATCAACAAGTAAAATTGGAGCATTTAATTTTTTCGACAATATGCTAGCCGACAAAGCATCAGGAAAACTATCTCCTGACGCGAGTATTACATTACTACAATCACCGTTGTTGTTGTAAGCCTCGGCAATAGCCACGGATGTTTGATAGTGGTCTTGTCCGGCTAGACGAGTTGCTACATTGGTTCCATTGACCGTTTCTGCCGACACAGGTATTACTGTCCCGAATAAAACTAGTAGAGTTGCTAGAACTACGCTCAGCAATTTATTCATAACCCTTTCTTTCCTCCCGTCTCTTCTGGTAAGGTACTCAAGGTAATCCTTTAGAGAACCCCCCAACTTTAATTACACCGTGGATATCCTACGTCTTATAAGCAAATTGTGAACTATGACTTATTACTTTTCATATCTATTATGTAAGTATCAAGTGCTTCAGTTGCTTTAGTAGCAAGTCTAATCACTACAACAAGTGCTACTATATAAACAACATTAGCTATCCAACCTGTTATTTGTCCCAATACATAAAAATTCATTAAGTCTTCCTCCATTTTACCTTCGGTATATCTTACGAATACGTCATAGGCGCAGTAACGTTCTGTAACCAGTACACACCTCTTGACCGAAACTGCACATAATACGAATGATGTGCAGCAATTCCGTTGTCATTCTGAGCAGCGCGAAGAATCTATTTGCCCCAGTTTTCGGATAAATCATTCCACTGTGGATTTATGCTTTCACTCAAAGCATTCTTTTTATTTCGTGTCCAACCTTTAATCTGCTTTTCCCTAGCAATTGCAGCTT
>OMOF01000442.1 GCA_900290375.1 Candidatus Desulfosporosinus infrequens | reverse complement strand
TTTGGCATTAAAAAAAGCATCGCGGCATTTCTTCCAAGCGGTGCTGGCATAGAATGTTCTTAATATACCTGTGCTCATATAGCCTCCTATAAAAGATCCCTCAAGTTTGAGAGCCAATTGAAAAAGGAACTCCTTGTGGAGTTCCATAGGTTATGGCATGGTTCCCACCAACTAGGGGGTTCGTCTCGTGAATGGTGGGGTATGCTTAAATTGACCCCCTTATGTTCTTTGACTCTGGATTTTACAAGAAATCCAGAAACGAATACCCTTATAAAATGAAGCTAGCGAGAGATAACTGGACGTTAGTATTTTAGTTTAAAACGAGCTTTCATTGGTCGGAATTGATTCAATTGAAACATGATGGACCAAGGCAACATCGTCCTGGGTTAATTATATTTGTTCATAATCACTTTCATCTTCACTATTATCTGGAATAGAAAGACGGTATTCTACTCCTCTCACAGTATCAATCATTGGACCTAAGGCTTTGAGTTTATTTCTTAAATTATGGACATGGGCATTAATGGTTCTTGTATCGATATTGGTTAGGTTACCCCATACTTTTTGCATTAAATATTCACGTTTGAATATCTGATAAGGATTTGTAACTAGGATAACTAATAAATTGAATTCTTTAACTGTAAGATTTAAAGTTCGGTTAGCTAAGGTAACTATATAACTTTCAGTATCTATCTCTAACTCTCCCCATCTTAAAGGCTTTTTCCGAACAACATATTTCCGCTGCCCTTCTCTTAATCTCGCCTTAATTCTGGCCAATAGTTCTCTGGAAGAGAACGGCTTAGTTATATAATCATCCGCTCCAAGTTCAAGGCAAATAATTTTATCCTCCTCATTGTTTCGTGCACTTATGATAATGATGGGAATAGATTCTGTTTCCTTATTAAGCCTCAAGCTTTTGCATACTTCGTAGCCATTAAGTACTGGCAACATTCGACCAAGGATTATGAGGTCTGGTTTCTCTTTCTCGATGAGAGCTAAACCTTGTTCCCCATCTGTGGTTATATGCACAAGATATCCTTCCTTTTCGAGGTTGAACTGAACCAGTTCCAGTATCAGCACATCTTCCTCTACAAGCAAAATCTTTGTCATCACCAGGCTCTTCTTAAACAAGCACTTAGATACATGCAATCCCACTCATCACTAAGTATACTCCTAAAGTTTTGCACCCCTCTAAACCCTGTTTCTCTAATTTCCAGGTAGCCCAACGCCATTATT
>OMOF01000892.1 GCA_900290375.1 Candidatus Desulfosporosinus infrequens | reverse complement strand
GAAAGCCGCTCTTTCCTTAATTGGAGAGGGGCGGCTTTTTTTGTGTATTTATTGGGCATGCTACTCATATATCAAATAGTAAGAAACCTTTATAAAATGGTATAAAAGCATCATAAATAGGAACAAAATTATCGTGTTTTGGTAAATAATTCTTGTATTATTAGTTGGAGGCGAATACAATGGACTGTAGAAAGAGAAAGAGGGGGTTTGAGATGGCTGAAGTTATGAGTAGAAATCCAGATTTGAAACTAAAACTGGCCACTGCTTCCATGGTTATTAATATTGCTTCCGCAAAATTGTACGCGTATAATAAAGCTTTTCTGCTTGAAATAGCAAAAGATGCAAAGTTTCATGCTGATTTGAAAATGGCGTATGAAAACTGTGGGGAAGACGAAAGAGCATTTGCAGAACTATTTGCTACTGTTTCCTATGAAGCGGACAATTTAATATTGAAGAATGAATCAGAGGGATAAATATGAGCAAAACTCCTGTAAGGTGTGAAGTTTTTTGGGCTAACCTAGAACCGGTCAGAGGCTCCGAACAAGGAGGATTTAGGCCGGTTCTTATAATTTCCAATAACCTGATGAATGAATCTGCTCCTTTTGTGATCGGGATTCCCATGACAAGGGGTAGTGAAAAGCGTAAAATTACTGCATTTAATATACCTTATAAATTATCGCAGATCTCGATTGACAAAAATGCGGTAGAAGAACTTTCAGAAATGGGACATCTCTTTGCCGCAGTAGATGGGATAGTATTGTGTAACCAAGGTCGCACTATGGCAACAGACAGGTTAATTTGCAGAGTAGGTGTTTTTGTCGATATGGATGTAATACGTTGTGTTGAAGAAGCGATTAAGCATTCATATGCATTAGAAGCATGTAATTTCTGCGGTATACCGTTAAGGACCGGTGGTGTTACATGTAGTCGATGTGGGCGTGCCTACCGCACGATGTGTGCTTGTAAAGCGGTTGTTAGGCTAGAATTTAACTTTTGTCCTGTATGCGGAAGGGGGCTTAAAGGTGAATCTTCAGAACAGATACGACTTAATTAATTCATTATTAATATTTTTACCTGAAATTTCTACTCCGCTTGTAAATTTGGTGACTTACTTAAATGGCGCTATTGAAAAAGACGAGGCTCGTAACGAAGTTACGATTAGCAATATTTTAAAGGAACTTGAACACTTGCTGACTACTTTAACTCAATTAACTGAATATATGCAAGATAATACTCTTGAAACAGGGCTAGAACTTGAGGAAATAACACTATATAAAAAATTCATTTCAGACGTAGCTAAAGGCATGAGGTCCATGTTAGGCTGGATGAAAGATGAAAATGAGCCAGAGGAAAAGCTTAAAGAATCCGTAGATATGCTTTTTGCAGCCGGTCAGCAAATACTTGAACTTGTAAATCGGATCACTAACGATTAGCGAC
>OMOF01000441.1 GCA_900290375.1 Candidatus Desulfosporosinus infrequens | reverse complement strand
TTCTGCCTGTTCGAAGAAAAAAGCTTGGCATATCGGATACACAGAAGGAACCTTGAATCATATTCCGTTACAAGCATAATAAAAGGTCTGAAGGTTCGAGATATCCCTCATCATGATAGGGATTCTTTTTTTGGCTTAAAATATTAAAGTGCATGAGTAATTAAGGCCTATGCTGGCTTGCGCTGACGACTGGTGGTGTGGCAGAAGGCAGTAGATGGTATATGGGAAACGCCTGAAGACCGTGTGAATCATTATCGCAGCGTAGGAAGCGCCTTTCGCCGCTTAACAGATTCTCGGAAGTTCTGGAGTAAAAGGCAAGGTCTAAAAGGATATATAAACTATGCTAGTGCATTTATTGAAGAAAATGCTTTATCCGATCCACTGGGTACGATCCACTATACTTTCATGGTTCAGCCATAAGTATCATCTGCTCAAACACGCCATTTCAGTATTAGGCCAATTCGCACCATTTAGTTTGGCTATAGTTCTGATGCTTAGAAGAAATAGTGTGCCCGCCTGCTTGAGAAGGAAATTTCCGTGTTTGTGTCGAAATAAAGTAATAGTGTTTATTTATATTTACATAATATGGATTACACCTGTGCGTATTTGGACAGAATCTACTTAGTTGCTCCGTACAATAAGTCAAGACTCTGGAGAGTTATTCTTAGTCGTGTTTCGAAGTGACCGGCCAAAATGAAAGATGATGGAGTAATATTATGCTTGAATGCGAGTATGACAGAACAAGTGTAGAATATACGTGCGAACAGGAATTGGTAGACCTTTCTACGGTAAAGCTTAGGCCATTCCGCGAGGATGAAGCTGTCAAAGTAGCAGCTATGCATTGTGACATTTTTCCGGAGTATTTTCTCAGCCATCTTGGACAGTCATTTATGGCTTTATTTTACAGAGAATTTGTCGATAACGACCAAAGTTGTGGGTACGTAGCTGAGTATAATGGAGAATTAATTGGTTTTGTAGCGGGTACCGAGCAGTCCTTGTTGTTTTTGCACCAGCTGTACAAGCGTAATTTTATGCGGCTAGCCTTATTGGTAATGTATGGATTACTTACCGATCAAGTAGTGCGTCACAACATCAGAAAGAGGAGCGCCCATTTACGATATGCATGGCGT
>OMOF01000439.1 GCA_900290375.1 Candidatus Desulfosporosinus infrequens | reverse complement strand
GGTAAAAGCGGGAACCAAATTTCTTTCTATGCCCAACGCTTCAACGTAAGTAATGGAGATGCGATTAAAGAAATAAAACGGTTTCTGAACATTGAGGATGAGGTGCGGGAAGCAAAAAGGGCCAGTAAGTCAGAAAGGCAAGACAATGCAGAAAGGCGAGATATGAGCCCTCAAGTATCTTTGCCAAAAGATCCCGATTCATCAAGTGAGGCGACCAAAGCAGAAGAAATTAATCCTGAAGAAAAGGTTAAGCACTCCGAAGAACTTAAGCACCCGTATGAACGACTGATTGAACTTGCTCACCTTACTTCAGAGGACCAGGAAAGTCTCAAGAAGAAGCGCGGCTTTACGGAAGCCATCATTGATGAGTTCAGGTTCCGGAGTGGTGGAGATTACATACGGGAAGTGATATCGCGACTTCAGACGGAGTACGCAGGAGATAGACTTCTCGAAGTTGGAATTCTTCGCAACGTGAATGGAACATTACTTCCTGAAAAGCAACTCTTGGAAGAACGGATCATAATCCCTTACTTAGATGAGGAAGGGCATGTCTATCATATAAGGCCACACAAGATGGGGTTATCCAATATTCCTGCGGAGCCTTTTTCAAGATACTTATTAAAAAACCGATCACGCAAGATCATCTTGACTGAAGGTGAGTTTAAGGCAGTTGCCCTTTCGGTATGGGGTATTGCCGGGATCGGGTCTCCGGGTACCGGAACCTTTGGTGAAAAAAATCTTGATCGTTTGGTCTTTCTTCTTCAAGAGTTCGAAGTCAAAGAAATATGCATTATCTTCGATTCTGAGGAGAAGGGAAATCCTGAATTCCAGAACTTTAAGGAGCAGCTTAATAAGCGATACGATACACAATATTGGTCGTACATCATGGCTTACAAACTTCACCAGGCAGGATTCATTACGACTGTTGGCTGGCTGCCGGCTGAATGGCGGGTGGATGGCAAAATCGATTTCGATGGAGCTTTGGCCCAAGGGCGCACAGATGCTGAAATTAAGAAAGTTATCAAAGAGGCTAAGCCCTATAAGGATTTCTTATCGTCACTCGATGAGGATGCTCAGAGAATTGTTAAAAAGAAGATCGCTAAACACTTTTCCAAGAAGAATATCAAGCGTGAATTCAATAAATACACCACTACGGTCAGGGGGGCTAATGGTCAAGAATATGAAAAAGAAATTAGTAACTTTGTGATTAATATAAAATCTAACTTCTTTACTCAAGATAACGTGATAAGAAACGTGCAATTAATTAACAGTTACGGTGAAGTTTCTGAAATATTCCCGATAGATTCAAGTTCCATGGCGGCGGCTGATGCCTTTAAGAAATTTGTTTTGAGCAGGGGGAATTATGTGTTTAAGGGTAGCGGGGCAGACCTAACGAACATTTGGGAATATGAATTCCTTAATAATGACGGTGAGCTAATCTATATGCCGGAGCAGATCGGTTGGATTGAATCGCATAAGATTTGGCTCTTTGGCAATATGGCCATTAAAAATGGTAAGGTTTATCGTCCGGATAACGACGGGATTATTTGGGTGGAAGGAAAGGGCTTTAAGCCTCAGAGTTTTAGTATTGGTTCTGCTGATATTGAGAACTCTATTCCTTGTTTAAGCGAGAAGGAAATTAATATTCAAGATGTTGCGGACCGAATTAAGCATTCAGTCGGAGGCTATGAAGCCTATATATCGATTGGTTGGGTCATCGCAACGATCTTTAGTAAGGATATATTTGCTAAGTATAAATGTGTGCCAATTCTCTTCCCTCATGGGAAGAGGGAGTCAGGGAAGTCGACGTTTATGCGGTGGATTATGATGTTCTTTGGGGTTGAGACAGAAGGGATTAGCGTTGGTAAGACGACTACTGCAAACTATGTTGCCCGGGCTTTGTCGTACTGGAGTTCGCTGGGGCTGTGGTTTGATGAGTATCGCAATGAGCAGGGAGTTATCGAGAAAGACGGGTTATTTCGATCAGCATACAATCGGCAGCTGTCAGGTAAGGGGACAGCTACAGCGTTTCAGGCAAAGGGGTTTTCTGTCTCGTCGGTTTTATCTATTTCAGGGGAAGAGTTGCCGAAGGATAATGGGCTATTTACGCGGTGTATTCCGTTGCAGATTAGCTCATACAAAAGGAATCGGGAATTCTATGAGTGGATTAACAAGTCAAGCGAATATTTTAGCTATTTGGCGTTTGATTTGATTAAGAATTATGACCTGTACAAAGAACGGATTATGGCGAATATCGCTGATTTGAAAGCAACTTTGGTGCAAAGGGGCATTACGGATAGAACGGCAGCTGCGGCTTGCTTTGATACGGTTGTGCAAGAGGATGCTGGATTTATCAAGTGGGTAGAAGCGTCATGCCAAGAGGTTAAACGAACGGGCGAAGAGGATCACATGCTCAATCAGTTCTGGCAAGATATTAACTCAATGATCAGTGCAAATATATTGGGGGACAAGCATCTTAAGGTGGAGGATAAAAAACTCTACGTATGGCTTCAAGGTGTTTATGGCGAATGGACGGCTTATTATCGCAAGCGAACAGGGAAAGATCCGTTTGATATGCAGTCCATCTACAAGTACCTGAAAGAGGAGCCTTATTGCCTTCCTGATCCTCCAAGGCTAAGATTTGGAAAAGTTCAGAGAAGAGGAGTTGCGATTAACTTAGAATTGGCGAATGATATTATTCAGGAAATTGCAGATTCCATGGATGAACTCGGTCATGCTCATAGCGTGGCTGGTGATGAGGCTTATTAATATCAAATTGAGCCGGGCAAGCCCATTTTGAGCCGGGGTGAGCCACCCCCTTTTCAAAGGGTGGCTCACCCCTAAGCCCAGTGATACCAACGGTTTCAGGGTAGAGTGAGCCACTGAGCCGGGCAAATTGCTTCTTCCAGCAAATAATAGTTCTTTGGGTGGCTCACTAATGTTTTGGGATGATTTTATCCTCATCAAAATTTATATATATGAAAAATGGCAAAAGGGGTGGCTCAGTGGCTCAGTGATGGCTGAGATCCTTGGTACATCTGGGCTGAGGGGTGAGCC
>OMOF01000438.1 GCA_900290375.1 Candidatus Desulfosporosinus infrequens | reverse complement strand
CCTAAAAGACGGTCCACCACGGTGAAAGCAAGCGTGGGGCTCATCTCCATTAAGACCGTCCCCTCCAACGGATTCAACGAGAAAAGGCCTAAAACTGTGGGGTTCGGGAGAGAACGAATGAATTCGTCATAAGTGATTTGCTCAATTGACAGGACTTTGCATTCAATGACAGAGTGCAATTGTCCAGAAAAATAGGTAGTCAAGCCACGACAAAAATTTTCGTAAATGTTTTCGAGGGAGTGAATCTGATCCTTGGAAAACTTATTCGGGCGTTTGAAATCATACACTCGAATCCGCTTTTGGTTCTTGGTTACTTTCATTTCCTCTGCGTCAACTTGCCCGTCGGACAGTGCACTCAGCAGAGCATCAATTTCTGCTTGAGACAAGACGTCTCCCATAGAATCCCCCCTCTCAATTTAATATTCTCAAACCTCGAACCACGCTTACTGGTAGACCAAGGACACAAATAAGACATCCGTGATTTTGTTATCTGCCACTTCATTTAGTCTAGCAATTAACTCTTGTCTCAATTTTTCACGCGCAGCCACGGTTTGTACATCGGCCAGGGATTTGTTAGCTAAGACTTCATTTACCCGATCTTTCAAGAATGCATCCTCTACCTTTAAAAGAGCTTCTGATTTGGCGTCTGTCACTTCGACGGTAATGGTCGTTTTAAGAAAAGCCCCCCCTTGTAAATTCACAGTGAAGTCACCGATGGGCAAAAGTACTCCTGGTGCTTTCGATTGACTAGCAACCGCTGTACTCTGGGCAGGGGTTTTAAAGATGAATTTTTGTGCACCCATTGTCCCTCCAATGCCAAAAACCAAACCCAAGATTAGAGCCGCGATCATAATGATTAGAGGTTTTTGCTTCATAACTTTGATCACTCCTCTACTTTACAAATCTGGCGACAACGACGATGAAATTCAGCGACCCGCTCAATCAGAACATCAACGGGCTCTGATACCACGAATTTATTTCCACCCGTTAAGGTAATGACCGTATCCGGGGTTTCTTCCATCATCTCTATTAGATCAGGATTCAGGGCAAAGGATTTACCATTTAAGCGAGTAACATAAATCATAGCTTCACCATTCCTTTAACTTTGGATTGATCCACGTACTGACGCCAGTGTAGGATCTGGCCAGTTTCATCCAAGATCTTCTGTTCTTTATGTAACTCAGCTACCCTGAAGGCCTGGGCTTGTTTTTCTTTAAGACGTCGAAATTTCTCCTCTTCACGGTGAGTTTCCAATAACAGACGACGTGCGTTCTCCATGACCTGATCTTGCTCCGTCCGCTCAAATTCGCATTGGCGCAGTCTCCGCTTTTGTTCCCCAGCAAAGATTTGCCACATCCCTAACTCTTCCGGACGATGCCGTCCCGCGTCTCGTTGCCCCGCCACAGCCTCATTAAAACGCTCTCGTTGAAGCACG
>OMOF01000805.1 GCA_900290375.1 Candidatus Desulfosporosinus infrequens | reverse complement strand
TACGATATTGTGATAAAAAATTTTAGAATAATAAAGGCTGTTTCCAAAAAATGTTCTGCATGATCGTTACACGCATTTCTATTTTTAGAAACAGCCATTTTACTTAAGTTGCTAATTTATTGATCTAATCACAGACTCCCACTTCTATAAGCGGGCACTCTTCGTCGCTTCAGTGGATAGAAGCCCTGCTGAAGTTTCGATGTTTAGCTTTAGCTAACAAGTTCACTTATGGAAACTTGATTTCACAACGATTAATTTTCGTCCCTAGACCACTAAATTTAGTTTCATACTCGGTCATGATGTTACCAGTAAAATCGCTATTGTGCAAATCAAAAGTCACTTTATCCATTTGCAAACCGCTTTCTGTAATTTGCTCTAACGAGAAATCAAACAAGATGCGATTATCGGTTTTGAAAAATATTTCGCCACCAGCCGCAAGTACAATTCGATATTTTTCCAAGAATTCAGCATGGGTTAACCGTCGTTTTGCATGACGCACCTTTGGCCATGGATCACAAAAATTAATATATAGCCTATCAATTTCTTGGGGATTAAAAATTTCTAATAAATGATTTACATCAAACACTAATAACCGTACATTTGTAAGATTCTTTTCCCGCACTTTTTTTGCTACATAAAATAACACATCTTGCTGGGATTCAATTCCCACAAAGTTAATTTCAGGATGGCGCTCGGCCATTTCGCTGATGAACTTTCCTTTGCCCGTTCCAAGTTCTACATGTAAAGGCGCTGTCCGCCCGAAAATTTCGTGCCAACATCCCTTCATACGATCACTCATTTTCTTCATTTCATCCTCTATGTTTGCACCAGCTTCTAAAGTCTTAGCACAAAGCAAATCTTTCACGAGGACAATATCGCTATATTCTAGCAACGCTTCACTGACCCACGGTTTCTTTCTCAGTCGCATACCACTCCACCTATATCTTTCATTAATCTTTATCTAACCCAAATTTTTTCAAGTATCTATATAATGTTACACGACTCACATCAAGCATATTCGCCAAGCGGCTAATATTGCCTCCTGCAATCTTCCAAGCATTCACAAACACTTCTTTGTCTTCTTTCCAAGCACTACCTATGCCCGTTTCACCCAGTAGGCTAATATCTTCCACGCCAATGCTACTGCCGGCCGTATTAAAGAAAGCCTGTTCAACTACCCCTTGTAATTGTTTTATATTGCCCGGCCAATCATAGGACATTAACTGTTCCACTGCCGCTGGCGAAATTTCTTTGACTTCCAAACTATGTTGCTCAGCCAGTTCCGT
>OMOF01000437.1 GCA_900290375.1 Candidatus Desulfosporosinus infrequens | reverse complement strand
AATTGTACTCTGGTGTGGCTATTAGGATTGCATCAGCCGCAGCAAGTTTCTCTTTAAAGTCCATTACAACCTGAGGTACACCTGCAGCCTCTACATCTTCATTAAAAAAGGGGATTGGAGATAGATCCACTATTTCCATCGTTGATCCATCTGGCAGTAACTCAGCTGCTGCGCGTAGAGCAGCCCGGTTGTAGGATTTCACTCGTAGGCTTCCAGTAATACCGATAATCTTGATCTTTGAACTCATCAAAATACCCCCTATTGAAATTCATTTGAGCCTTCATCATAAAATGAACGGCCCTCTAACTTTTATCTATTTCTTTTCAACATCCACCTCGAAAACTTGGGCTTTCTTTTCTTTCTCAAGTGCCACTATGTGCTCTTCGGTTTTCCTTGGGAACCACTCTCATCCATCAGACAGTTTATTCGGACCAAGTTCGTTTTAAAAACTGTGGTAAAGGATAAAGTTCTGCTTGCCGCATACATAGTCATATAATAATAAATAATTTGCACCTCAAAAAACCTTAAAATCTTCACCGTTAATTAACTATCCGTTAAGATTTATAGAGTAAACTTAACGGTGTTGGAGGTGTATCTCATTTGAATATATTACATGCTTAATAAACTTACTATTCAAATACCTTATGGGCTTCCATTTGTGCCCATTCAGAACGTACTTTGAAGTTGTTATTGAATAATTATTCATATACTATTCATAATTTACCAAATTTTTATCGATTATAAACATTTTAAAGGTAGTGATAACATTGGTTCTATATTTCAGCTTGTTCGTAGTTGTTTTTCTATGCGTATTAGAATTTTACTCAATCTTGTTGAAATTCTTTGGAATACCTGAGGAAAAAGCGAAATTTCAAGTGATATCCATGGTAACAGGTGTAGGGTTCACTACAAAGGAAAGTGAAATAATTACAAGGAACCCTAACGTAAGACTTATTGCACAGTTTATTATGATGACAGGTTATCTTGGCACAGCTACTTCTATATCATTTCTAATAAACATATTAAGAACGAAAGTGCAGCCACTAGATATATTGATACTAATGATATTTCTAGCAACTCTTCTGTGGCTACTCAGTAAGAGGCATTTAACGATTTACATTGATATGGTATTTGAACGATTCATATTTAAGCAAATGAAAAAGAGAAGTAATAAAAGATTATATACAATGTTAAAACAGAACAGTGATTATGGATTGTACCAAATATATGTTAGAGGAACACACTTCTTGGTCGGTAAAGCATTGACAGACGCGCCCTTGAAGGAGAATAAAATCCAAGTGGNNACCCTTTCCAGAGGCTGACTATATCATCCAACAAGGCGATACCCTTTTGGTTTACGGTAGAATAACCAATATTGTAAAATTTTTCGAGCTGAAAAAAAAGCCGGTACAGGTGCCTAATGAAGAATATAAGGAAGGTATATCTCTTTAGTTGATATTCTTTTGTCAACTGTGTAATTGGGCAATTCAGGATGCTTTAAAGCACTCAATGGTTTTCTTACATAGTTGCAGTTCACAAACAACGTAGTTGGCAGTTTGTTCTATTCCTACGATTGATTCTTCAGATAGTAGTCAACTAAATTTTCCAAACTAATAATTCCAACAACCTTTGCATTCTCAAGTACAGGAATAGCAACAATATTACTTTCTCTCAATCGTTTTGCTACTACCCCAATATCTTCGTTCACCTCCGCGGTAATGACCGATTTTGACATTACCCTCTCGATAGGATAACTATCAAAATGCCCTTGCTGGATCAAAAATCGGTAAACATCAGATTTTACAACCATACCCACCAACTGATCGTCACTATTCACGACTGGCATACCATTAAAATTCATGTTATTCATTATCTCTAAGGCTTTATGAATAGTATCATCCGCCGCGATTGTTTTTACTGAGTAATTCAGAATACTACTTATCTCCATAATACCCACCCCTATACGTTTATTATTTTAAGAATAACATTACGGCTAGTATTTCTTGATAAATCGCCAAATTCCTCCAACTTCTTTTAATAAGTGTAAAAAGAAGTTTATTCAACGTCAGAACAGCGAAAAAATTGACAAAAGTTAGCATCCCTCATCCTGTCTGATTCATCACCGGACAAAAACGCAATCCTAACATCCTACTCTGATTCTATCAAAGCAGTCTCGAACCATTCTTCATAGGTAATACCAAGAGATTTGCAAACGGCGTCAAGCCGGGCTTTGATCTTTTCGTCAGCTGGAAAAGCGATGTACATTTATGTTCACCTCACGGTTTACTTCTTTCAGCATATCACATTTATCAAAACTTTGTGTTATTCACAAAGTTTTTACTGAGTTTCAGCCAGTGCCACGAAATTCCTCATGACGCTATACTTATCAAAAACGACCCTATGGCAAGGGCTGAAAAAGGTTTTCTGTAAAGGAATACCTATCTTCTCTTCTTCCGACAAACAGAAAAGGCGTGCTTAACTTCGTCTATAGTCTCCACCGCGATGGATACCCGCTCTGACGGTGCATCGTTCAGTTCTCCCAAGCTGTCGGATATGCGCATAAAGTTATTGCCAAAAATTGCAAAAAAGAAAGGACCCCACCACCTTAGACGATGAGAGCCCTCTTTAAAAGAGGAGGATGAGCTATGGCTTAAATTATTATAACAGTAATAGTCTGAATATTCAATATATTTAAAAGGAAGACCCCCACTGTTTCCGATGAGAGCCAAATGAAATAGTCCGAGATAAAACAACCAAACCAGACCGTCCAAACGGTCTGGCAAATAAGTACAGTGGTCGACCTCTCAACTATGGGCTTGAGGCGGATTTTTGGTTGATGATTTGTAAATATCATTGGCTTTTTGTAGTTCGAACTGAATTTTCCGACCACAATATTCACAGATATATGGAAAATTGGGGTTTTTATTGACCGACTGATAATCTTTATGCGTTGGAGCAATGTCCTTAACAGAACCACAAATATTGCATCGGATACCCACTCAAATCATCTCCTCTCAATCAAAAGAGTCTTCAACTTTGTATATATCATATGTTGTCGAGACAATAATTTGATAAAAGAAATGGAAATTATTATTTTGCACTAATAATTTCCATTTCTTACTTCTTATTTGTGATTATGGGATGTCTTTTTTTATAACCCGAACAAAATTACGACACAGTATTGTCCTTGGTAGATGATATAGTTAAATTATACAGTATAACACTACTTTGGAAGACCAAAAACTTGAACTGGAACATTAGAATCACTTGTTTTCCCATTGCCAAGCGAGCCATAATAACCCCATCCCCATGCCCAGACGTTACCTGAACCATCGAGAGCGTAAGCGTTAAAACCTCCGCCTGCAATTTCGACAATATTAGTGAGGTCTGGGACCTGGACGGGAGTAGTTTCCGCATTTACCGACCATGTCCATACGTGACCGGATTTTTCAAGAGCGAAACCGTCGAAAAGCCCGGCAGATATTGCGACAATATTAGATAGGTTTGCGACCTGAATTGGGGTACTGGAGATTACTGGTGGCGTGGCGTTTACGGGTGGATTGAAACTACCATATCTCGCTACCCAAACATGACCTGAGTTGTCAAGCGCATAATCGGTGCTAGCTCCCGCAGCAATTGCAACAATATTAGATATGTTAGGAATCTGAGCTGGGGTAAGTGAATCTAAATAAGGGGCAACAGCTACTCCCCATGTCCAGACGTAACCGGAGCTGTCGAGGGCACAAGCGATGCCATTTCCGGCAGCAATTGCAACAATATTTTTGAGATTTTCTTCGGGGGCGTTTTCTCCCCAAGCCCAAACATGACCAGAACTGTCTAGCCCATAGCCCGCAGCAATTGCAACGATATTAGTGAGATTCGGGACTTGAGCGGGAGTACTTGAACCACCGCCCCAAGCCCAGACATGACCAGAGTTATCGAGGGCCCAACCAATACTCTGTTCCCCAGCGATTGCGACAATATTAGAAAGGTTCGAGACTTTGACCGGGGTGGATGAACCAACTGTTGTTCCATTGCCCAGTTCACCATGATCTCCTTCTCCCCATGCCCAGACGTGACCACTGGAATCTAAATAATAGGCGGTATTGCTATCTGAGCCGGAGGCAATCATCGTCTTCACATGGCTCGCTGTTGCGCCAACTGTTACATTGGCCGTAACTGGCACAGTCGAATTAGCAATTGTGCCACTCACAGTAAACATTCCAACATTTGCGTATTGACTAGCTCCAATATTAGCCCACGTCGCCGCCATGCGTTGGGTCGTGCCATCACTCATCGTGGCGGTTACTATTGTCGGTAATATGGGGGCTGTTCCTGCGACAGTAGTCACGTTAATGGGAGCTACACTGATGACTGTTACTGAAGGGTCAGTAATAGTCCAATTCACCAGGGCAGATCCCAATTTTTGTGTTTGCGCTGAAATAGAGAAGAAATTCAAGCGTTGTTGGCTAATCGCAGTTCCTGGGTCTACTTTATAGCTATTAGTCACAGTGGTTGATGCGGTATTAGCAACATAGGTCACATTTCCATCTGCTAAAGTAACGCACACTGTGCCATCGACACCTGTTGTTAAAGCAACGACTGGGGTAGTGTTATCATTCAAGTGATAAGCAGTTAATGCAGTGACTGATGCGTTCTGGTAAGCAGGAGCACTAGCACCAGTCCCAGGATTGAAGAGCGGAACAGGTGTAATGACCGCCTGCATTAATGGCGAAGTCGTTGTTCCCATATTAACACTGCTAGTAATAATGTTCCCATTAACCTGAGTAATCCACAAGCCCGAAATTCCTGTTCCAAGGTATATGGTTTGATTAGGAATCGGATTGCCGTAAACATCCTGAGCAATCAAGGTAATATTATGCGAGCTACCAATTACGGAATTAACGATAGGCGGTATAGCTTGTATGGCATTTATTGCAGTTGAGTTGTTCGTCCAGTCCACCAGAGTAGCTCCTAAACTTTGTGTTTGACCTAAATCGGAGAAGAAACTCAAGCGTTGTTGGCTAATCACTGTACCAGGGTCTACTGTATAACTATTAGTCGCAGTCGTTGATGTAGTATTAGCAACATACGTCACATCACCATCTAACAAAGTAATAGCCACTGTGCCATCTACCCCTGTTGTCAAAGCAACGCTTGGGATAGTGTTATCATTGAGGTGATAAGCAGTTAATCCCGCGACTGATGCACTTGTGTAAGCAGGAGCACTAGCCCCAGTCCCAAGATTAAAGAGGGGAATAGGAGTATTGAGCGTCTGTATTGATGGTGAAGACGTTGTTCCCATGTTAACGCTGCCAGTAATGGTGTTACCGTTAACCTGAGTAATCCACAAACCCATAATTCCTGTTCCAAGGTATATGGTTTGGTTAGGAATCGGATTTCCATACGCATCCTCAGCAGTCAGGGTAACACTCTGAGAGCCATTTAGTACTGAGTTAACGCTAGATGGAGTGGTAAAAACTCTGCTTGCAAAGACAGAGACCGTCACATTCGCTGTTGCCATCACGCTCGAATTTGTAATCGTACCATTCACCGTAAATGTTCCAGTATTTGCATATTGAGTTGCTGTCACGTTAGCCCAAGTCACCGCCACACTTCGGGAGGTTCCATCACTCATAGTGGCGGTAACCGTTGCTGGTAACACGGGGGCTGTACCTACGGTTGCATTAACACTCACTGTGGTTATGCTAGAAATTTCTAATTCAGGTCCATCCCCAGTTGCAAAATATTTGACATTCTCATTGGCATCCTTGTACGTCACCGCTGGCAAAATTGAAAGATTGGTCAACGGTGCACCGGTGCTATTATTGATCACCAGTCCGGTAGACATTTTAACGTAAATTTCGCCGCCACTTACCACATCCTGCACTACTTCGGCAGTATGAGCTATGCTATTGGCATACCCCAAAGCCAAGGCTTGACCATTGCTAAAGATCACTGTACCTACTGGAATGGCGGCATAGGCCGCAATATTTGACACTAATAAGAAGAACAAGGTCACTAATGCAACCAGTGGAGATCGCAACCAACGCATTTTTCTCAAAACAAATTCCCCTCTCAGTAAAAATTACATGTAGTCAAAAGCAGAAAACCCCGATCATCTTCTTTCCAGAAAAGTGAACCACACCCTGATTACCCCTTATTTAGCAATAAAAACTATCGACAGACCTAAATGCTTAGTTCTACACAGTTCGATATAGTCCTGCTAATATCACACGTAATATTCCGACATTTACCGACAATGAGACAGCAGGAAGAAGACCCCCTCATGCTTACGAGTGTCAGAATGACATTGAATCGTAATTTTATCGAGCAGCGAAGAGTTAGTTACGCTGATACTTGATCAAGCTTTGGCATCAGTAATGCGATCTAAATCATGGACGGTTAAATAGGAAAAAAAGGCACCTACCGTTTCCGATAAGAGCCCAAATGAAAGGACGTGACTTCGTCTATTACATTGTACTAAAATGTACATATTAATTGCAACACATTAAAGAAAAACATTTTTGTCGAAATAGATGAAAGAGTACAACCCTCACGTTACCGATGAGGGCCGAATAAAGAGGATAACAAATGCTGAGGGATATTAAACCTGGAGATTAGTAATTTTCGTTCATTTATTTAAATTCTTATGTTCAATATACATTCCATAGTTCCTTTGCAAAATATCGGGAATCGGGAGGTCATATGGACAACGAGTTATACACTCACCACAACCAATACACTCTGTGACACTTTCCATAGGGTTTTTGGCGAATATAACTGAAACCTCTGGTGACATTCTTTTGGCAAGGATTGGGTAACCCATAGCGGGTGTAATCATTACACCATTCGGACAAGGTTGACAATACTCACAACGGCGACAAAATTGGGAACCTAAATCCTTCCTGTACTTTTCCATCAATGCGTTGTCTTCCTCGGTCACTATATTGGGCTGTTCATAAAACGACAGGACCTCGTCAATATAATCCACTGTATCAAAGCCTGGAATTGGGATAGCCTCAGAATGCTGACGTAGAAACTTGAATGCCA
>OMOF01000684.1 GCA_900290375.1 Candidatus Desulfosporosinus infrequens | reverse complement strand
CCAATACCGAGCATATTCAAGTAATCAACACTGACAACTGAACCGGCGGCAGCAGTTTGGGCAGTTTGGTAGGTAACGAACGTTGGACTGGCTATGGCCGTTTGACTAAAAATTAAAATTGGAACAACTGCAGCACCTAAAGCTTTTAATCCTCTTGATATAAACATGAATTTTACCTCCTTATTTTTAAAACCATTTTAAAATTTATTATTTGATATAGAATCTACACGCTTTTGTGGTGTAGAAAAATTAATTCGATGCTACCGGTACAGTTACAGTTTGACTACCGCTGGCAGTTGTCAAAACAACACTCACTGACGTTGGTACGTTTCCAGGGTAGGTTATATCTTGTTCGTAGTCTCCATGAGCTGAGCTATAAGGTAATGCCGTTCCATCCGAAGTAACGCTGGTAACACTTGCTGGAGTTACACTACTGAGCAAGTATACTCGGACATACGCATCTCCAAAGGTTCCTTTAATGGCGACAGTTTTTGTGGTGTCTATGGCCGTGACTGTACCAGTTGGAGTTGTCTGGGTAGATGTTGACAGGGTAATATCTGATGCACTGACAGTTACTGTGCCAGTTAGAGTAGCTCGCCAGATATTCGAAGCACTGATATAAGTGGCTGCAACGCCTTTAACGGTAACGCCCGTTACGTTTGACGCAGTAACTGCAACATTGACTACGGTATTGCCAGTCAGTGAATCAGCAACAGTTGTGTACGTAAACCCAGTACCAGAAGTAGGTGTTGAGGTTGTCAGGGTAATATCCGATGCACTGACAGTTACTGTGCCAGTCAGGGTAGCTCGCCAGATATTCGAAGCACTGATATAAGTGGCTGCAACGCCTTTAACGGTAACGCCCNNCATTGACTACGGTATTGCCAGTCAGTGAATCAGCAACAGTGGTGTACGTAAACCCAGTACCAGAAGTAGGTGCAGAGGTTGTCAGGGTAATATCTGATGCGCTGACAGTTACTGTGCCAGTTAAGGAAGCACGCCAGATATTCGAAGCACTAATATAAGTGGCCGCAACGCCTTGGACCGTAACGCCCGTTACGTTTTGAGCCGTGACCGCAACATTGACTACGGTATTGCCGGTCAGTGAATCCGGGACAGTTGTGTACGTAAACCCATTAGGCGTCACTGTACCTCCCGTAGTATTACTAACCTTTAAAGCATAGCTGGAGAGTGCAGCAACTGCATTGCCTGATGAATCCTGCAGATAGCCGGTAGACGGCTTAGAATAGGATACAGTGACTACATCAGTTGATTTGGCTGCAGTTGTCAACGTCAGTGTTACAGAAGTTCCATTTACGGCGACATTCGTAACAGCATCAGTGGTTGATCCAGTCTTCACTAAAAATGC
>OMOF01000586.1 GCA_900290375.1 Candidatus Desulfosporosinus infrequens | reverse complement strand
AAATACCTATTTGATTGGAATACCAAAAACCCAAATTGTCCTTGACATGGGGTACACATCAAACTTTTCTTGATGGTTTAGAAAACCTTTTTTACAAATAGGGGTTTATGCACTGGAATCATTTATTAATAATTTATTAATCTGGCTACCTCTGTTGGCAGAGCTATTATGTCTAGGTATGTAAGCCAAAAAACCAGTTAAGATGACACAATGTGATTGTGACATATTCGTTAAATGTCTGCAGTCCTTTGTTATATTTGGGACTGCAGACATTTTTAAAATATTGCCTTGAAAATACATCGATGATAAACTTCCTCCGTCTAATGGAGCGGCGTTTACAGCCCCATGTTCAAGTAAAATATTTTGCACATCTTTTAATGTAGCTCCCATAGACCCTTTGCTTCGACCATTCATCACAAGCATGAGTACAGTTCCATCTGCTTTTTGCCCAATAGCCGTCCGGCTATTTACACAAGAATCATCCGCTAAGGTTTGTTTAGTTCCATTTATAATTAAGGCCGACCCTGCACTTACTGCTTCTTTCACACCACTTTTGTTCAGTTCGGCTAAAGTATGTCTCCCCACAATAAGCTTCCCTTCATCCGTCAACGCGGCAACATCCTGAGGACTATTGGCTTCTTTAAAGTCATCATATAGAACCTTTCCATCTCTAATAACATATCCTGCCGGTGAGATAGCTCCTCCAAAAACTGAGTTAGTATTGGAAGTCCCCGCATTAATTGCCCCAACCGCTTTGCTTTCTTTCGCCATTTCGCTCGTAGTTTTATCTGATTTTCCATTTTTCAGGCTAAACCCCACAGCTATTTTCGATGGATCAGGAACCGCCATAATCTTACCCGTAAATTGCCCAACAAAGTTTTGACCTTGAATGTCTAACAAATAAGCTGCTGATTTTACTTGACCATCATTTCCTTGACTTAGGTTTTTAGAAATCTGGTATGAGCTAGGTAGATTAATTTTATTAATTTGGGAGGCAAGGCTATTGGGGGCATCGGTTAACACCATAAAACCTAATGCAATCAACAAGACAGCTCCTGTGATAAAGCTCTTTGTGGAACTTTTCTTAAATAAAGAGATCCTTTGAATGCGTTTTTTTATTTTCGCNNCGCTGAGGCTTATTGGCTATCCGTAATAAGTGGATAATTGTATAACCATAATTTAAGCTTTCCTCTCGTTGCATCTTCGATAAAACCAAAGCATCACAAGCAATCTCACTATCCTGATGCATTATGTAAAAACCAAACCACACCAAGGGGTTAAACCAATGTATAATTTTTATCAATACCATGAGTCCATTAACTGCATAATCCTTACGTTTAAAATGACTTAACTCATGTAAAAATATATGCCCCAGTTCATTGGCATTTATTTTATCTAATAGATCAACCGGAATTAATAGACTAGGTCTCAAAAAGCCAAAAAGAACTGGTGTCCGAACAGATGGAGTAATTAGTAAAGGAATATCCGTTCGGATATTAAGATTGTTTTTGCAATGCTCAAGTACTTGCTTATCAGATTCTTGAGCGTCTTGAGAGCTTATCCAAACCCTTAACCGCAAACGCCCGTTAATAAAAATTACATAAACGCCAAATATAATTACCCC
>OMOF01000436.1 GCA_900290375.1 Candidatus Desulfosporosinus infrequens | reverse complement strand
TGTTTGAACATCAGAAATTCTTCTGGACTGATCTTTCTTAACGGCTCTATCATTTTCTTCAATGTTGCCATCATTTCACTATAGTCTTTTGTCTTGTCAATCAAGAAGATTTTTTGTGAGGGGTCAGGCAAATTGTCATTTTGATACTTCGCTACATTGGCATTTTAGGATGGGTAGGACACCTGATGTTATTGAGAGACCAAATTATCTTGAACGATTGACGTTGCATGATCTAACTGGTCAACTGCAAAAATTCGGTTTGTAATTCGACTGAGTACATCCGAGTCAGTGATCGTCTGAATGGTCTCCTGAAGAGCTTGAGATTCAGCACCAAAACGAGCTTCAAGGTATTGGCAAATTGCTTCAGCCTTGCCTTTTGCTCTTCCTTTATTCTCTGCCGTTTCAATTCGCGATAGTTGATCCCTAAGTTCTGCCTCTCTGGCATCATAGAGCATTCTTGCCTTTTCATCCTTACTTATGATCTGCAATATGTCATAGGCTTTCTTGATGTCCTGATTCTTTTCTGCTAGCATTTCGATCACTCCTTTCGATTTTGCTTCTAAGAATTCCATCCACTCCACGACGTGATCAAACTCATCTCTTGAAATTTCCAGATCATTCAGTTTAGGCATCTCCAAGAAATGGACCTCTAATATGTCCGTCAAACGGTACGCTGTAGTATCCTCTGCCAAATGATAACTAGAGTGTAGCTTTTTGAGTGGAGTACATTTAAAATCGACAATATTGATAGTGATGCATTTCTTTAGCTTAGAATAGGGATCACCTGGCTTTATCTGACTTATATACATCTTAGACCAGTAGAACATGGTTCGTTCCGGCATGAATTCCGTGGGTAATATTTGTATTTCGATGTCGATCTGTTTTCCTTGTTTCGTCTTAGCTCTTACATCCAGGATTCCCTTTCTATCCTCTGCGAACTCCCTTATTAGCTCACTATTAATGATTTCTATGCCCTCGAATTCATGCGCAGGCACACCCAGAACGGCACTAAGGAAGGCTATT
>OMOF01000434.1 GCA_900290375.1 Candidatus Desulfosporosinus infrequens | reverse complement strand
CCAGGGCCGATGATACTTGGGGCGCAAGCCCCTGGCAAAGCAGGTCATCGCCAGGTAAACAAACGAAAAGACTATCTCTAACGAGGTAGTCTTTTTTGCTATGAGTGTGAGGAAATTGTTTAAAAAAGCCTTAATATATTTAAATCTGAGTTCTTGGACTTTAAATTGTATGATTTTCGTGCTAAACATCCATAATAAAAGTGAACCTCTTATACATATTTGAATTCAGAATGACCTTTTAAGAAAGGGTTAACAGATTGGGGTTCTCGGCTTATTATTGAAGGAGGTTTCGCTGGTGCATTCTGATGAAACGACTTGTCCTGAAGAAAACAAAGATGCTCCCTTGTCCGATTTGAAAGAAGTAGGGCAGATTCAAATTCCTGATGTGACGGAACGGATTTATTGTTTATCCATTATTGGTCA
The DNA here is from genome assembly GCA_900290375.1 of Candidatus Desulfosporosinus infrequens. Taxonomy (GTDB): domain Bacteria; phylum Bacillota; class Desulfitobacteriia; order Desulfitobacteriales; family Desulfitobacteriaceae; genus Desulfosporosinus; species Desulfosporosinus infrequens. The sequence continues at coordinate 39,175 of OMOF01000434.1, read as the reverse complement.
GATTGAGGGTCATCAAATTTTACCTGCTCAATCCAAGACGACCAAATATGAGCATGTTATTCCACAACTGCTGGCGGTTGAGCAAAACCCTAAAGTGGAAGGGATTTTAGTCATTTTAAATACTGCTGGTGGAGATGTTGAAGCAGGCTTGGCGATTGCCGAAATGCTATGTAGTATAAGTAAGCCGTCGGTCTCACTAGTCCTTGGCGGTGGTCATAGTATTGGGATTCCAATTGCAGTCAGTTGTATGAAAAGCTTAATCGCGCCTACTGGGACGATGACTATCCATCCAATTCGTTACACTGGTCTAGTCATCAATGGACATCAACAGTTCGATTATTTACGGAAAATGCAAGAACGGATTGATCAATTCATTTATTCACATTCGCAAATTAACAAAGCAAAATTAGAAAAATTTATGTTTCAAACTGGAGAGTTAGCCCAAGATATCGGAACAATCCTTATTGGACAAGAAGCTGTTGAAGCTGGGTTGATACAGGCAGTAGGCGGTGTTAAGGAAGCCTTTAAAGAACTAAATAGTCTGATTTCTCAAAAAGAGTAGAAAATATGTCCTACATGATCTCGCCTATATCACAAACATTGTGTTTTAATTCCCTCGAATAGTAATGTTGAGGGAATTTTTTTTATGGACTGGATTGCCCGGCAGATCATTTTAGAAGAACCAGAAATTATCGGATAACAGGAAGCGAGGCTCAACGTTTTAAGGGGTAGCACTATGACAAGGCGATATAGATATAATCGACCCCATAGGGGGAGTTAAGAAAACATTCAAAGTAATGAACCTAATTTCTCAAATAGGTAAGAAATAATCCTACTCTTGGCAGCGGCGAAAGCAGCTTTTTTAGTTTTTTGACGTATTTGTTTGCCTACGGAAGGGAAAACGCTTTCTCCTGTGGAATTTATATATCAAGTAGTAGTTCATTAAATTATAGTTTGGAGGATTGCTCTGTGGCGAAGACAAAAAAGCGCCGCAAGATAAATACAAAGGCGAGCATAAAAGTAAGCAGATTAAGAGAGACAATACGAAATGAAGTCATCGGAGTTTTCGTGGTTGGAATGGCTTGTTTAGGGATTGTAGCGCTTTACTCAGATAGGAGTGGAGTGGTTGGCGGACAAATAAAACACCTTCTAACAGTACTAGCAGGTGAGGGGCGGGTCTGTTTACCCCTCATGGTGGGCGCATGGGGTCTTGTTTATATGGGAAAGCAAACGCCCCGTCTAGGATCAAGGGCTGTGGGGGTAATCCTTCTCTGGCTTGTTTTGCTCGGGATACTCCACTTTCAATTACCAGGCATCGAGGCTTTTTCTAGAGCCGACATACTTAATGAAGGACAGCTTGGTCATGGAGGTGGGCTAATTGGTGCAGTGATTGCAACACTCTTAAAGACAACGATTGGTATTTCTGGAAGTTACGTCGTCTTAATCATGAGTTCTCTTATAGGGGCGCTCTTGATCATAAATCGTTCGTTAATTCAGGGGTTACAAGAAGTTAGTCAAGCTGGGAAAGAATCAGGACAATGGCTGAAACACCAAATGAACAATTTTATTGATGTTCTAAAGAATTCCGAAGACGAGAAACCCCGTGACAAGGGATTAGCATCTAAAGCGGATTTTAAAGCAGATGTTAATATGTCTAAGAAAAAAGGTACTCCTTTTAAAGGAATTGAGCTAGTTCTTGACCCTGATGTAGTAGAACGACCACTGGTTATAAAAACTTTAGAAGATCAAAACGAACTGCCTATTAAACCTGATGTTATTGAACATTTACCCAAAGGACAGTTAGAGTTTGAAAAGATGTCCGTTGCCGCGCAGGAAAATACGATATCCCCTGGAAAAGTGACGAGTACACCGATTTCACGTCAGACTCGTGAAGATGGAAATTATCAACTTCCTCAAGTCACGTTGTTAAACAAATCCTTTAAAATGAAAAACCCTAGACTCAATAAAGATTTAGCAGATAATGTAAAAATTCTGGAAGAAACATTGGCATGCTTCGGGGTAAAGATAAAAGTGACCCAGGTTACTCAAGGACCTGCTATTACACGTTACGAGGCACAACCTGCTCCGGGCGTAAAAGTAAGTAAAATAACAAATTTGGCAGATGATATCGCCTTAAGTTTGGCGTCCGCATCCGTACGTATTGAGGCACCTATTCCGGGAAAATCTGTAGTGGGTATCGAGGTGCCGAATAAGGAAGTCGCCATGGTTAATTTTCGGGAAGTTTTAGAAACTGCAGAATTTCAAGGAGTTTCTAGTAAGTTAGCACTGTGTTTGGGTAAAGATATTACGGGGACTCCGGTGATCGCAGATTTAACAAAAATGCCCCATCTCTTGATAGCGGGGGCCACGGGTTCTGGGAAGTCTGTCTGTATTAACACCTTGATTCACAGCATACTGTTTAAAGCTCGCCCAGATGAAGTGAAGTTTTTGTTGGTTGACCCTAAAATGGTAGAATTGGCTAACTATAACGGAATTCCACATCTGATTGCACCTGTGGTGACGGACCCTAGGAAAGCGGCTGGCGCGTTACAATGGATTGTGACAGAAATGGAGACTCGTTACGAACTGTTTGCAGGAGCGGGGGTTAGAGACATCGTCCGTTATAATTTTCTGCGCACTCAGGAAAAAAATGGTGAGCATCCTCCCTTACCATATGTCGTGGTGATCATTGATGAGTTGGCCGATTTGATGATGGTTGCACCAGGTGAGGTTGAGGACGCAATTTGTCGCTTGGCCCAAATGGCCCGTGCTGCCGGAATTCACTTGATTGTTGCAACTCAACGCCCATCAGTGGATGTGATTACAGGTTTAATTAAAGCGAACATTCCTTCCAGAATTGCCTTTGCGGTTTCATCTCAAACGGATTCGAGGACTATTCTGGATATGAATGGGGCAGAGAAACTTTTAGGTCGTGGAGATATGCTTTATTATCCCATGGGTGCTAGTAAACCGATGCGGGTACAGGGCTGTTATTTAGGGGATAAAGAAGTAGAAAATGTTGTGAATTTCCTACAAAATCAGGCGAAGCCTGAGTACCAAGAAATTCCGAATTTAGATATCGTCCCCCTGAAAAAAGAAGAGATAGAAGATGAACATTTTTATGAGGCTGCCAAGCTTTTCATAGAAAGCGGATCGGCTTCTGTTTCTCTTTTACAACGTCGCCTGCGGATTGGGTATACCAGAGCTGCCCGCTTGATGGATTTTCTCGAGGAAAAAGGAGTTGTAGGAGGGTACGAAGGGTCCAAGCCTCGCGAGGTCCTAATGACTAGGGGACAGTTGGAACTAAAATATGGTCAGAGTGACGATGAAATTGCGCACTAGTTGCTTTATCCTTTCGCAGGATTTATGATAAGGTATATAGAATAGAACCGAGTTGGAAGGAATTAAGCATGATTACGGAGATATCCATAGAAGAACTCAAAACCCTAGATCATCCGATCCTTGTTGATGTACGCTCTGAGGGGGAATTTGACGAAGCAACGATCCCAGGATCTGTAAATATCCCTCTGTTTAGTAACGAAGAACGTGTTAAGGTTGGCACCACTTACACTCAGACTTCACCGAGTTTAGCTCGTGAACTGGGTTTGCGTATAGTTAGCCCGAAACTGCCTGACATAGTCAAAAAGGTCGAGGAACTTTCGAAAAACGGTCCGCTGGTTCTTTTTTGTTGGAGAGGTGGTATGCGGAGTAAGTCTCTGGCAACGGTTGTAGATTTAATGGGCATTCCTGTTTACCGTTTACAAGGTGGGTATAAAGCATATCGCAGTCAAGTCGTAGATTATTGTGAAACAAAACTTCCCTTTCAGGTTGTAGTTTTGCGAGGAAATACAGGGGTCGGAAAAACTGAACTACTGAAAAAGTTACGAGCTGACGGCTATCCTGCGATTGACCTTGAGCAACTCGCCAATAATAGAGGGTCAGTCTTTGGTGCCGTAGGTCTCGGGAGTCCGCCGTCTCAAAAAAAATTCGAAGGATTATTGTTTGAGGAACTTGTAGCGTTAAGCAAATGGTCGTATATTATTGTGGAATGTGAGAGTAAACGAATTGGAAGGGTAACCTTGTCGACCAATTTCTATACAGCCATGCAAGAGGGAATTCAGATCCTCCATTATGACTCCTTGGAAAACAGAGTTCAACGTTTGTTAAAAGAGTATACATCCGTACCTAATGCGCTTCAGGAAATCGGAACAGCGCTGGAGAGACTGATTAAAACTTTGGGTCATGTCAAAGTTCAAGAACTGAAAGCCTTGTTGGATGGAGGCTGTCTGGAAGTGTTTACAGAGCGACTACTCGTTGAGTACTATGATAAACTTTACGCCTATCCGAATGGACCGAGCTCGGATTATGCGTTTTATTTGAACTATGAAAAGCCTGCAAAAGCATTGAGGGAATTGGAAGGTTATCTTGACGAAAAGATGGCTGAACCCGGTGTCATAACGAAGAAAATGTGTTTCGTTTAGTGAATAGTGTATCACTTTGAATTTTGCGGCACTAGATTGGAGTTAATGAAAACAAGGAGGTTTTATCGATGGCAGGAGAAGGGCAAGTGCTCCGGGCCGCTCGGGAAAAAAAAGAATGGAGTTACATGGAGACTGAGGAAACAACGAAAATTCGTGTGCGTTATATTCAGGCTCTTGAGGAAGAGGAGTATGGGATACTCCCTGGAACAACGTACATTAAGGGGTATTTGCGAACTTACGCCAAACAACTGGGTTTAAACCCAGAGGAGATCATGGGACTCTACAACAGTTCTATCTTTCCAGAGGATAAACCCGTTCTCGAATCACCGCCAAGGTTAGTAAAAGTCCGTTCTTTAGGGGTTAGGCCAGTGATTCTGGGGAGTATGGCCATCTTAGTCGTAGTGTTGGTTATTACAATTGCCAGTTTGTACCAGCCGGGCAAAAAAATCGCGAGTTCTCCGTACTCTCCACCAGCCTTGCCAAGCGCGCCCATAACAGAGGCGGTTAAGCAGGTGCCGAGTCCCCAGGTGGTCCCTAATTCGGAAAATGTTGCAGCCGCTACACAGGACGGCTTAACCGCACAGTTGGTTTTCATTCAACCCTGTTGGATTGAGGTTAGTGTTGACGGGCAGTCTCCGTTTCAGGGCACGTTTACCGCTGGCACTAACAAAGAGGTCAAAGGGACCAGTAAAATTGAATTACTCACATTGGGCAATGCAGGAGGTCTCACGGTCACGTTAAACGGTAAAACGTTGCCGAGTTTGGGGAAATCAGGGCAGGTTGTTCATAATGTTATTTTAACGACGGATACTCTAAAATCACTTTAGGCACATTCAAGAAAATAACCAGTCAGTCTGCCAGTCTATTTTGTGTCATATTCCTTAATTATTTGTTGGTTGAAAGGAGCGTTTTAATTTTGGCGAAAGATTGTTCGTTTGATATTGTTTCCAAGGTGGATATGCCGGAGGTCGAGAATGCCGTTCTGCAGGCTCAAAAAGAACTCGCGAATCGGTTCGATTTTAAGAACAGCAAGTCTTCAATAAAGCTTGAGACAGATAAGATCGTTTTGATCTCCGATGACGACTTCAAATTGACCAATGTTGTCGACATTCTGGAAAGTAAACTCGTGAAGCGAGGGGTTTCCTTGAGAGCCTTGGAGTATGGGAAGTCTCAAAAGGCTGCAGGGGATACCGTTAAGCAGGAAGTTAAACTGGTCCAGGGGATTGCCCAAGAAAAGTCAAAGCTCATTAACAAGGTTCTTAAAGACAATAAAATAAAAGTAGCGAGTGCCATACAGGGCGATGAGATTCGGGTGACCGGTAAGAACAAAGATGATCTTCAAGCGGTCATTACCTTACTAAGGAAGGAAGATTTCGGTATCGAACTACAGTTTATCAACTATCGATAAAGAGGGGTTGCCCCTCTTTTCTCTTTTGTAAGGATTATATTTTGTTGTGTTTAAACAGAAAGGTGAGAATATGCGGATACGGAACTTTTTACCTATGAACAGATCAGATATGGAGGCGCGTGGCTGGGATGAACTAGACTTTCTCCTAATTACCGGCGACGCCTATGTAGATCATTCCAGTTTTGGAGTTGCGATCATTGCTCGTGTTTTGGAAAAACATGATTTCCGGGTGGGGATTTTGGCTCAGCCCGATTGGAAAGATCTCCGAGATTTCCGAGCGATGGGGAAACCCCGCTTAGCGTGTCTGATCTCGGGAGGAAATCTCGATTCCATGGTGAATCACTATACGGCAGCCAAAAAGAAACGGCATAAGGACGCCTATTCGCCAGGCGGAAAGTCAGGGCTTCGTCCAGATCGTACAACCATCGCATATTCAAATCGCGTGAGAGAAGCGCTTCCGGGTGTTCCTGTAATTATAGGGGGGATTGAGGCTTCCTTGAGACGCTTTGCCCATTATGACTATTGGAGTGATGACGTTCGAAGGTCTATCTTGCTCGATAGTCAGGCCGACCTGCTTGTCTTTGGGATGGGGGAAAAGTCGATCGTGGAAGTCGCCGAACGTCTGAATAACGGGGTACCGATTGATCAGATAACGAATGTGAGGGGGACAATGGTGTCGTTGGCCGGGGATGTTGTGCCTCAAGATACTTTAGTTCTACCGAGTTTTGAGGATGTTACTTCTGATAAAAAAAAGTATGCTGAGGCTTTTTGGGTGCAATATAACCAACAGGACCCTTTTCGTGGTAAAGCGATGGTTCAATCCCATGGGCGCAAAAGTGTGCTACAAAACCAGCCCTCACTTCCCTTAACCCAAGCAGAAATGGATGCCATCTATGCCCTGCCTTTTATGGGGACGTATCATCCGTCTTATGAAGGCCAGGGGGGAGTTCCGGCTATCGAAGAGGTGGAATTTAGTCTTACCAGTGTCAGAGGATGTTATGGAGCCTGCTCTTTTTGTGCGTTAACGTTTCATCAGGGGCGAATTGTGCAAAGTCGAAGTGCCGAATCGATTATTCGTGAAGCTGAGCAAATGACTTGGAATGATCGCTTTAAAGGATATATTCATGATGTAGGGGGTCCTACAGCCAACTTTCGTCGGCCTGCGTGTAAGGAGCAATTAAACAGGGGTGCTTGTTCACATAAACAGTGCCTATTCCCTGAGCCGTGCGATAAACTGGAAATTGATCATGAGGAATACCTGGATATCTTGCGTCGATTGCGGAATTTGCCGAAAGTAAAGAAGGTGTTCGTTCGGTCTGGTATCCGTTATGACGTAGTCTTAGCGGATCGGAATTCTGGGTTTTTACGTGAGCTTTGTGAGCACCATGTTAGCGGTCAATTGAAGGTGGCTCCAGAACATGTCAGTGAGGAAGTTCTACGTCGCATGGGCAAACCTGGGAAAGCGGTGTACGAAGAATTTGTGCAGCGGTTCCGTGAGGCCAATGAAGAACTAGGGAAAGAACAATATCTCGTTCCCTATTTGATCTCCTCTCACCCGGGCAGTACCATGAAAGAAGCCGTCGAATTGGCTGAATATGTTCGAGACATGGGTGTCAATCCAGAACAAGTCCAGGATTTTATCCCAACGCCAGGAACACTCTCCACCTGTATGTATTACGCCGGTTTAGATCCCCACACCATGGAGCCTGTTTATGTCCCGCATAGCATGCATGAGAAGGCTATGCAGAGGGCTTTAATTCAGTATCGGAGTCCTAGAAATCATGGGTTAGTGGAAGAGGCCTTACGTTTAGCTCATCGTGAGGATCTAATCGGGTATGGACCTAAATGCCTGATTCGACCCAGAAAATATGTAAGAGCAGATCCGTTAGAAAAGGATGGGAAGCCAAGTAAGATGAGTAAGGGACGAGTGAGAAGATCAGGCATGAAGAGTAAGAGCGTAGCTGTAGCTGGCAAAGAGGCCCCATACAAAGATGAACGGAGCAAAGCAGCACCAAGCAAAGGAGCGCAAGGTAAAGAAACACCACCTAAAGGCGCTCTGAGTAAAGAACCACGTTATAAAGGTGTGCGAAGCCTAGAAGCACCGAACAAAGCTTTGCAGGGCAAAGAGTCACGCTTTAAGCGAGCGCGGAGAGAAGATTCCTCACCAGACAAAGCCGAGCCAGGCAAATCAGTACGCTTTAAGGATACACGGAGTGTAGAAAAAGCACCCTACAAGGGTGCCCCAGGCAAAGCAGGTGGCTACAGAGATGCGCGAACCGTAGAAAAAGTGGCGCACAAGGGTGCTCCAAGTAAAGAGGAACACTTTAAGGATACACGTAGTGCTGAAAAAGCAACTTACAAGGGTGTGCCGGGCGAAACGGGAAGCTACAAAGCTGAGCGGAGCATAGTACCCTCCTACAAAGGCGCACCGGGCAAAGCGGGACGCTATAAGGATGCACGTAGCGTAGAAGCAACACCCTATAGAGGTACGTCGAGCAAAGCGAGCGGCTATAAAGATGCAAGAAGCATAGAAACTGCACCCTACAAAGGTGAACTGGGAGCGGAAGGCTACAAGAATAAACGAAACGCAGAGACACCGACTAAAGGCGTCCAGAGCAAAGAAGTAGCATACACTGGTACCCAGAGCAAAGAGGCACAGCGCGAGGGTATTCAAGAAAAAGAAAAAGCGCGCTTTTGGAGAGGTCCCGATAATTTGCTCCATAAAGGCAAACGAAAGCATCGTGGAGGAAAAAAAGATAAATAGAGAGAACTAAGAAACAGAAAGCGGCGTGAGTAGGTGGACTATTCACGTCGCTTTCCAATGTCCAGTTTCAGCATCCGTTTACTATTTGTGTCAGACTAAGGCGTGATTAAAGAAATTATGTCGATAATTATTGAAGTCTTTGTCCTCACACCCAGTCTCCGAATTCATCAATTAATGTATCTTCTACCTCATCGAAGGCAATGAGTCCTATTACTTTAAGGTGCTCGTCTTCTGACCATTCAAGGAAATCTTCGTAGGTCAATTCTGGTTCTTCATAATAAAATTTTAGAAAGGAAAACCATAGTCCATCTTGACGGGTCTCCGCTTCGTAGCGAAGGAGATAGTACTCTGAGGCATCGATTGTACTCTGAAAAAAGATTGCCAGACCGGGTACAATCAGTACAACATGGGCATCTGCATATTCACGGCTAGCAAACTGCAGGGTAAAAGCTTGTAAATGGGTCTGTTCATTTTTCCGTCGGAGTGGGTCTAAGGACTGCTCTGGATGGGATTCCCAAGTATAAACACCTTCGGTTGATTGGACCTTTTCCATCTCTTCAGCAATATCTTCGAGGCGGCGCGCAACGATTGAGGGTAGAGTGAATTCCTGGCAGGCCGTAGAACGACAGTGATAGACAGGAACATTATCTATGCGCCCGACACCGTGGACTAAATCAATAGGAACAGTACGGGTGGTCAGATATCCAGTATCACCACAGCCACACGAGTCGATAGGGTCTATTGTTTGATCAAACATACATAACACCTCACAAATCATATACTTTACACAGAGTTATTTAGACTTTATCATTGTTTGTTACTCATCTCAAGTATAAGATAAAATGAAGTGGAAATCTCAGAAAGTGCCGCGATAAGCGGGAAAAGCTCAGCTCGCGCTGGGCTTTTCTGGGTGTCTATTGTATACTTATCTAGAGTATTTTATGAGCAATATTCCGTGGCGTGACGTAATAGGACTGGTAGTAACCGGGACCGACTGCAGAAATATATTTACAAATCCTCACGATTAATGAACGTTAGACTATACTATAGGAGGTCGTTTGAATAATGAAGGGGGAGAGCTAATGCGTCAGTCACTAAATGAAGGACAGTTAATTTTGATCAAGTTACTTAAAAACATGGGCAAAGAAGTCGAAAGGATTCTGCAAGGGTGTATGCAAACCCTAATAACTCTTGATCGGACTCAAGCAGAATTTTGGATTAAAGAGGATCAATTGGTTAATGATTTTGAGCGGCAGGTGGATGATGCGTGTGTGCGTTTGATCGCAACTCAGCAGCCTGTTGCTACAGACCTACGGAAGATTATTTCGGCGATGAAAATAGCCACAGATCTGGAACGGATGGCTGACTTGGCTATCGACATAGCTAAGACTGTGCGGAGAATTGAGGGACCGCTCTGCAAGCCGCTGATTGACATTCCCCTGATGGCGGAGAAAGCACTTGCAATGATGAGGCAGGGCCTTGAAGCTTATAGTAATGAAGACATGGAACTCGCATATAATCTGGCGGTGCAAGATGACGAAGTGGACCATCTGTATAAACAAGTCGTACGTGATCTTTTAGTCATTATGTCTGCAAAACCAGAAATCTTAGATCAAGGTATGTACCTGACTTTAATAGGTCGTTATCTCGAACGAATTGCTGATCATGCTACAAATATTGGCGAAAATGTAATTTATATTACTACAGCCGAACGACATGATCTTAACAAATAAGAATAAATTGTTTACTAATGGGGGTGCATGAAACCTGCCAATTTACATTTATTTTGACCTAGCGGAAGCGTTGGTTTATACTAGAATTATAGAGCAATGATATGAGGTGTAAGGTTGAGGAAAAAGGTTGCAGTTGTCACTTTGGGATGTCCCAAGAATCAAGTAGACAGCGAAATAATGTCAGGATTACTTGCCCAAACTTACATATTTGTCGAAAACCCTGAAGAGGCAGATATTATTGTAGTCAATACCTGTACATTCATACAATCGGCAAAGGAAGAATCAATCGAAACTATTTTCGAAATGGCAGGTTATAAAGAATCTGGTGTTTGTCAGACCCTGATTGCGACAGGGTGTCTAGCGCAGCGGTATGGATCTGAATTAATGGAGGATATACCTGAACTAGATGGCGTACTCGGAACTGGAAATATTGATAAAATTACGGAAATTGTTCGAGCGGCTGAGGGTACGCGAACAACTCTAATTAAACCAGGCACGCCAGACTTTCTTCATGATGATAAGATGCCCCGTAGACGCTCCACTCCCGATTATTTGGCTTATGTAAAGGTTGCAGAGGGTTGCGATAACTATTGTACTTATTGTATCATTCCATACGTGCGCGGACATTTTCGTAGCCGATCGGAGGAATCCGTGCTCCAGGAGGTCCAGGATATGGCTGCTCAAGGGGTTAAGGAAATTATGGTCATGGCCCAAGATACCACACGCTATGGACTTGACCTTAAGGGAGAACTCCGCCTGCCGCAGTTGCTTCGTCAGCTCGCCCGTATTGAGGGGATTGAATGGATTCGGCTTATGTATTGTTATCCTGAGCGTTTTACAGATGAACTGATTGAAACCATGCGTCAGGAACCGAAAATTTGTCGGTATATTGATTTACCATTGCAACATGCGGATAATAAGATCCTAAAAGACATGAATCGACGTGGAACGATAGAGCAAGCTGAAACGTTGATTGGAAAATTGCGTAGCGCTATGCCGGATATCACCCTACGGACGACCATGATTACGGGTTTTCCGGGAGAGACAGAGCAGGAATTTCAAACGATGGTGGATTTTGTACAGCGCGTCCAGTTTGATCGACTTGGGGTGTTTCCTTATTCCCAGGAGGAGAATACGCCAGCTGGCCAAAGAGAGGATCAAGTTGCGCCGGAAGTCCGCGAACAGCGAAGAGAACAGATTATGCAGCTTCAACAAGGAATTTCTTTGGCTAGGCAACAGCACTGGGTTAAACGGGTCGTTACGGTGCTGCTTGAGCAGAAATTGCCGGACGGCCGGTGGATGGGACGAACCGAAGGAGACGCTCCTGAAATCGATGGACAGGTTTATATCACTGATGCTCAGACCTCAATTCATGTGGGTGACATGATTAAAGTTCGCATCCTTGAGGCGGATAGTTACGATTTAATAGGAGAGGTTGTTTCGTGAATTTACCCAATCGTTTAACTCTAGCTCGGATCGTTTTAATACCAGTGTTTATGACCTTTTTACTTCTTCAAGTACCTAAAGGTCAGACACTTTTCCCACATCAAGACATGGTGGCGGCAGTGATCTTTATTTTAGCCTCCGCCACAGATGGCTTAGACGGGTATATCGCTCGCAAGCGCCACCAAGTCACGAACTTGGGTAAATTTATGGATCCACTTGCCGATAAACTCTTGGTTTCCGCTGCCTTGATCTCCTTGGTTGAACTTGGATCGGTGACGGCTTGGGTCGCTTGGATTATCTTGGCAAGGGAGTTTGCGGTGACAGGACTTCGAGCCGTTGCTGCTGTTGATGGGGTTGTGATTAGTGCCAGCAAACTTGGTAAAATTAAGACTATTACTCAAGTTGTTGCGATTAGCGCAATATTATTACATGACTGGCCTCTTTCAATCCTAGGCATTCATATCGGGCAACCCCTTTTATACATTGCGTTGATTTTTACTGTCATTTCGGGTCTCGATTATTTACGCAAAGCCCGTAAACTACTGCATAAATAGGCATAGATAAGTTATCTTGGTTATTACCTTAAAATTGGATTTCTTTACAAACAAAAGTAAGACGAGTTACAGGCATTGTGTATTGTGCCGTGACTCGTCTCATTTTTTACTATTACATTCTATAACAAGGGCACGGTACAATGTGCCCCTACACGAACATGTAAATTGACCAGACATTGCTTATATTTGCCTATAATGGATAGAAGATCTTCTCTTGAAATGATATATCACGTGCTATAATGTAATCTAGTACGGAGTGTAGCAAATGGAGGAAAATACGATGACAAAACAGCGAATACTGCTGATAGGCTTTGTCGGTCTCCTGATATTTGGCTTGTTACTGGGGGGGAAGGTCGTCTATCAGAGAAAATGGCTGGATGTTAATATCTTGAGTCAAAGTCAGCATATTCCAGGTGTTGTTTCCGCTAAAATTGCGCAAAAGAATGGCCAAAATGAGATGGTTGTGGTAACCAACCACCTGACGAACCTCCGGCAAGCAAGCCTCGCCCTAGAAAAATTAGCAGGTGACTCACCTATTTGCTACTTAGACAGAACTAATGACACCCTTAATAAATTATTGGGCCAAATGCAGTTCGCGATACAAGAAGGAATGGCATGTGGAAACTATACGGAGATGGCCCAAAACGTTAGAACGCAGGCCGAAAAAGCAGGAGTACAGCTCGAACTGGAAATGGACAATGATGCCATTTATGTTGTTTTGAATCAAGGGGATGCACAACTGATCGACGTGATCGAACGGCATGGGCAAGTGAAATTTTTACCGAGCGAAAGACAATAGGTAAATCATAGAAAGAGGAGAGAGCATGAAACTTGATATCTTAATAGGCTTGGGGGCAGGTATTTTCGCCTTTCTACTGGTCATGGGATATAATGTATTACCCATTATGTTGCTCATTGCTGGGGCCTATTTTATTTGGACTTTTGTCATTTCTCGTCAAGTATTAAAAAATGGCAATGGGGTGTCCATCTCCACCACAGCGATCAATTTTGAGGACATCGGGGGACAGAGCGTCGCTAAAAAGGAACTTCAGGAAGCTTTGGATTTTTTGCTTTATTCTGATCGGATGAAAGCTTTAGGGATACGGCCGTTAAAAGGAATATTATTGTCGGGACCGACAGGAACAGGGAAAACGTTATTAGCCAAAGCAGCAGCGAGGTATACCAATTCTGCTTTTCTGTCGGTATCTGGAAGTGAATTCGTAGAGATGTATGCTGGGGTGGGAGCCGAACGAGTACGTGGATTGTTTCGGAGAGCACGAGAAATGGTGCGGAAAGAAAAGAAAACGAGTGCGATTATTTTCATTGATGAAATGGATATTTTAGGGGCGAAGCGCGGAAGTAACGTTTCTCACCATGAGTATGATCAAACTCTTAATCAGCTTTTAGTTGAAATGGACGGGCTGAAGGCTGAGCAAGGTGCTCACATCTTAGTAATGGCGGCGACGAATCGCCCGGAAGCTTTGGATGCAGCTTTACTTCGCCCGGGACGCTTTGACAGGCAAGTTAAAGTTGATCTTCCCGATAAAGAGGGGAGGATGGCTATTTTAAAAATCCACACAAAAAGTAAGCCTTTAGCTAAAGATGTTAATTTGGAAGAAATTGCCCACGAAACGTTTGGATTTTCAGGAGCTCATTTGGAGAGCGTAACGAACGAGGCGGCCATTTTTGCTTTGCGTGAGATGGCGAGTGAGATTACTGAGCACCATTTACATGAAGCGGTCGAGAAAGTGATGTTGGGAGAAAAACTTGATCGTAAGCCAACGGTTGAAGAATTGCGGCGCGTTGCCATCCATGAGAGTGGACATGCCCTGCTTGCCGAAACGGTCCGGCCCAACTCAGTTTCTCAAATTTCCATCCGTTCACGCGGAAACGCTCTAGGATATGTTCGTCATTATCCGAAGGATGATTTATATCTGTATACGCAGGTCATGTTAGAAGAGCAGATTATGGTGACTTTAGCAGGGGCGCTTGCAGAAGAGCAGATTCTTGGCACGCGGAGTACTGGTGCTACGGGTGATTATGAACAAGCCCTTAACCTCGTTGAAAAGATGCTTCTCGCGGGAATGTCTTCCTTAGGAGTTACGGATGTTTCCCTCTTGAGTGCCGAACAGCGCCAACCCGTGACGAGAGACATCTTAGCAGATCTTGAAGAACGCACAATAAGAATCATTGAGCAGAATAGGCATGTGTTAATACGGGTTACTGAGATTCTTGAAGCAGAGGAAAGTTTGAGCGGCGAAACTTTGCGAGCAAATTTACACAACATAGCCTAGTAGGGGCACGATGTATCGTGCCCCTACTTTTTTTAAAAGAAAGAAGGATAATCTTGGGTAAAATGAGAAATAACTAATCAAGAGTGTAAAGGTTTAGCATTTGCGCTGATTATAGGAGAGTGATAAAATATATGAAGGCTGAAATTGTTGCAACTGGAACTGAATTGTTACTTGGAGAAACCCTCAATACGAGTGCCCACTATTTGACAGGCAAACTGTCTTCTTTGGGTATTGAAGTAGACTACCATACGACAGTCGGTGACAATCTGGACCGTTTAGAGAAGGTTTTACGTCAGGCGGTCGGGCGTACTGATCTCCTTGTTACAACAGGAGGACTAGGGCCGACAGCAGATGACTTGACGAAGGAACTTGTGGCTAAAGTATTGGATTTACAGATGGAGCTCGACGCCTCCAGTTTAGAGCAACTTAAGCAGTTCTTTGCCCGTCGAAAAGCCCCGATGCCGATCAACAATGAGAAACAAGCCTATTTTCCTAAGGGCTCAAAAATCCTGCCTAATCCTATCGGGACAGCCCCCGGTGCCATCATCGAAAAAAACGGTAAAACCGTAATTATATTGCCTGGCCCTCCGTTTGAAATGCGACCTATGTTCGATACTTATGTATGGCCGGAGTTGCAACGGATCATCGAACCGTATACTGAACGGATGAACGAACGGGTCCTAAAAGTATTTGGCATGGGAGAATCGGCAATTGAGGAAGTGCTCGGTGAACTGATGAGTCTACCAAACATTACAATGGCGTTACTGGCCAAACGAGCTGAGATGCACATTCGTTTGGTAGCGAGAAGTTCTGAAGCGACGTCCGGAGAAGCAGGTGAATCCTTAGATCGTGCTGAAGAAGAAATCCGTCGTCGCTTAGGAGACAAAGTATTTGGCCGTGATCAGGAAACCATGCTTGGTATTGTCGGACAAACGTTAAAAAATAAACATTTGACCATTGCCACGGCCGAGTCGTGTACAGGTGGTTTACTGGGTGCTGCTCTCACTCAGGAACCAGGAAGTTCCGAATTTTATCTGGGAGGAGTCGTGAGTTATTCTAACTCCGTAAAACGAGGGCTTCTTGGGGTGAACGAAGAAAATCTCAAAAAGTTTGGTGCGGTAAGTGAAGAGGTCGCCAAGGAAATGGCAGATGGAATTCGTTCTAAAGTTGGCTCGGATCTGGCCGTCTCAACCACGGGAATCGCGGGGCCAGAGGGAGGCAGTGATCAAAAACCTGTGGGTCTTGTCTACATTGGCATAGCCGCGCCTGAGGGTGTTCAAGCAAAAAAATTTCAGTTTTACGGAGAACGGGAGTCAGTTCGCCAGTTGACCGTTCAAGCGGCCCTAAATGAGGTGCGGCAGCATATGTTAAATAGTGAAAGGAGACTATAACTAGGTGGTTGAACGTTTACAAGCTTTTGGAGATATTAAGTTGAGCAAACAGGTTCTGCAA
The DNA here is from genome assembly GCA_900290375.1 of Candidatus Desulfosporosinus infrequens. GTDB lineage: Bacteria > Bacillota > Desulfitobacteriia > Desulfitobacteriales > Desulfitobacteriaceae > Desulfosporosinus > Desulfosporosinus infrequens. Next base: position 23,043 of record OMOF01000434.1, on the reverse strand, counting down.
GCTTTGTCTGAAATGGGGTTTGAAGAGCCTTCTCCGATTCAAAAAGAAGCAATACCTTTCGCCCTCGAGGAGGTCGATATTATCGGTCAAGCACAGACCGGGACCGGAAAAACTGCCGCTTTTGCAATTCCAATTGCAGAAAAGGTAAATCCTAAATTTTTAGCTGTCCAAGCGCTTATAGTAACCCCGACCCGTGAACTCGCAATCCAAGTTGCTGAGGAAATCGCCAAAGTTGGCAAGTATCGGCATGTCAAACCGTTACCGATTTACGGCGGGCAACCCATTGATCGTCAGATTCGCGCCTTGAGAATGGGATATCAGGTAGTCGTCGGGACTCCTGGTCGCTTGTTAGACCATTTAAATCGCGGAACACTTCGTCTGCAACATGTAAAAATTGTAGTCCTTGATGAAGCGGATGAAATGCTGGATATGGGTTTTATCGAAGATATTGAGAGCATCTTAAAGGACGTCCCCACTGAAGGGCGACAGATTATGCTCTTCTCGGCTACGATGCCGCCGGGAATCCGAAAATTGGCTCAGACCTATATGAATAACCCCCGTGCCGTAACAGTCAGTCGGGACGAGCTAACAGTTCCTCTAATTGATCAGGTGTTTTATGAGGCTAGAGAAAGCGTTAAGGTTGATGCCTTATGCAGAATCATTGATATAGAGGATATCGGCCAAGGGATAATTTTTTGCCGAACAAAACGTGGTGTGGATGAGCTTGTGGCAGCTCTTGAGGCTCGGGGATATTTTGCAGATGGACTGCATGGAGATTTGAGCCAACAACAGCGGGATCGAGTGATGAAACGTTTCAGGGAAGGAAAGTCGGAACTCTTGGTGGCAACGGATGTTGCGGCACGAGGTTTAGATATTGATAATGTCACTCATGTCCTTAACTTTGATATTCCTCAGGATCCGGTGTCTTATGTCCACCGGATTGGGCGAACCGGGCGGGTTGGCCGTAAAGGTCAGGCTATAACCCTGATCTCTCCTAAGGAGTACCGTCAACTCCGGCTGATTGAGAATTTGATCAAGACGAGAATCCGTCGGCAAGAACTGCCCTCACTAGCAGATATAAGTGAGCGTCAGGCAGAAAATCTTAAGAATCAGCTTATTAAATTGATTCAAAGTAATCGCCTGGGAAGCTATCGGGCGATTGTCAGTGACTTGCTCGAGGAATATGATTCCATTGATGTTGCGGCCGCTGCCTTGAAATTCGCGGTTGAGGGAGTGGATGTTGAAGAAGGGCATGAGGGCAAAGAACAAGGAGAAGTAGATTTTGGCAACACGGGAGCAGCGGCCGGAATGGTACGCTTTTTCATAAACATAGGCAGAATCCAGCAAATACGTCCTCAAGATATTATCCGTTGGATTGCCGATGAAAGTGGGATTTCAGGAAACATTATTGGAATGATTAATATCTACGACAAATTTACCTTTGTAGAGGTTCCCGAAGAATATGCCTCAAGAGTTCAGAGTTGTATGCATCAGGCAATGATCAAAGGACGTAGGGTAAGTGTTGAACCGGCCAAAGCTCGAGAAAACACTGATTTTTAATTAAAAAATATGCCTTTTACAAGAAAAGAGCTAACCTTGTTGGTTAGCTTTTTACGTTAAAATAAACTAAATTGTAATAACATTTGTTTTACTGTCGGTTGAAACATAAACAAATTGACAAGTATCGAGGCTTACATCTATAATTAGAACCGAACAGACGTTTTGCCAAAACGCGAAAACGCGTTAATTGAATTGACCAAGATGAGGAGGATAACGGAATGGCCGAAACGAATAAGCTAAAAGCACTTGACATTGCACTTGCTCAGATTGAGAAACAGTTTGGCAAAGGTTCGATTATGAAACTTGGGGAATCCACGGCAGGTATGACGATCGACGTTATTCCCACGGGTTCTTTAGCGATAGACCTTGCCTTAGGAGTTGGCGGGGTACCGCGTGGGCGGGTTATTGAAATTTTCGGACCAGAGTCTTCTGGTAAAACAACCGTTGCGTTGCATATTATTGCAGAAGCCCAAAAATTGGGCGGAGCGGCAGCGTTCATCGATGCGGAGCACGCCCTCGATCCTGTGTATGCTAAAGCATTAGGGGTCAATATCGATGATTTGCTGGTCGCGCAACCGGATACGGGAGAACAAGGGCTTGAAATTTGCGAAGCCCTTGTGCGCAGTGCAGCTGTGGATGTCGTAGTGATTGATTCTGTGGCTGCTTTAGTTCCTCGTGCGGAAATTGAAGGAGAAATGGGAGACAATCATGTTGGCCTGCATGCCCGTCTCATGTCACAGGCCTTGCGTAAGTTGACAGGTTCGATTAGCAAGAGCAATACGTGTGTCATTTTTATTAATCAAATTCGTGAAAAAATAGGGGTTATGTTTGGTAGTCCGGAGACTACTACAGGTGGACGAGCTCTTAAATTTTACGCCACAATTCGGATCGATATTCGTCGGCAAGAAGCCTTGAAACAAGGGCAGGACATTGTTGGTAATAAAACTCGCGTAAAAATTGTGAAGAATAAAGTCGCCCCTCCTTTCAAATTGGCAGATTTTGATATTATGTATGGGGAAGGAATTTCCCGTGAAGGGAGTATTGTGGATATTGGCACTGAAATGGAAATTATTAATAAGGCGGGAGCCTGGTACTCTTATAACGGAGAACGGCTAGGACAGGGCCGTGAGAACGTTAAAGAATACCTCAAGCAACATCCGGAGATGGCTGATGTTCTTGAGCAACTGATTCGAGGGAACATGAATATAGTAGCAACTACAGGCGAAGTGGCGGAAGATGATGATCCACTTGACGAACTCTAAACCCCCTAAAAGTGCCCAAGAGGTTGCAGTGGATTGCTTATCACGCCGGGCGCTGACCCATTATGAATTAGAGACCCGTCTCCATGAAAAGGGATACGAAAGCATGGAAGTTAATGAAGTACTAGAAAAAATGGAGAAATTAGGTTACCTCAACGACCAAGAACTGGCTTTGACGGTTTCCCAAAACCGACTTAGACGCTATTCACGGCGTAGGGTTTGCCAAGATTTGCAAAAGCGAGGGATCGTACCCCAAATAATTGAACAAGCATTGGGATTAACGTATTCTAGCGAGGCTGAATTTCAGCAATGTGTAACCCTTGCCGAACGGTGGTGGGTGGAAGAGGGCAAGCGCTGGGAACAAAGGATTCTGGTGAAACATGCCAAGAGATCGGTTCCACGTGAATTATGGCTTCGGCAAAAGGTTGCTCAGAAGCTTGTTCAACGCGGATATCCCTCTGATCTGGTGAGTAATGTCCTTTATCAGATTCAAACCAATAATAATGGGGATGGGTAGTAGACCCTAGTGTATAAAACCCACCCATTTAGGACAAGCTTGACATTGTTTGCAAATGATATTAAAATCTTAGCAGAGACCTGTTTCTGCTAAGATTTAACCTTTAAGGTTTTCTTATAGATTTCGTAGTAGTCAGCTAAAATATACAGTTTTTTTGACTAACGAGAGGTGTAGGAAACGGGGGAAGACTCCCGTCTTTAAGGTTATGCTTACTGTGGCTGGTTTTAGGTAACCAGTTTTTTTTATTTAAGAAATATAATTTTGACAAACAAGGAGGTGTGCACGCAAGTATGTTAGAGACAGTTACTGGGATAGTTGCCCTTTTAGTTGGATTAGCTTTAGGTGTCTTTGTAGGTTGGCTTATTCGTAAAAATACCGCAGAAAAAGGTATTGGTTCAGCAGAAGAAGAGGCAAAACGTATCGTCGAAAATGCCTATTCTGCTGCTGAAAGTAAGAAGAGGGAATCTGTCGTTGCCGCAAAAGAAGAAGTCATGCATATTCATAATGAAGTGGAAAAGGAAACTCGGGAACGGCGTAACGAACTCCAACGGCTTGAACGCCGCTTGCTCCAAAAAGAGGAGAGTCTAGACCGTAAAATTGAGTCACTGGAACGCAAAGAGGAAAATATTCACCGCAAAGAAAGCGAAGTCGAGCAGCAAAAAGAAGAGTTAAACCATTTGGTTGGTCAAGAACAAGCTGAACTCGAGCGTTTATCTGGCATGACCTCGGAAGAGGCCAAACAGTTATTGCTAAAAAGAGTTGAAGAAGAGGTTCGCTATGAGTCCGCGATCATGATTAAAGAAATTGAGACTCGTGCCAAGGAAGAAGCCGAGAAACGGGCTAAAAATATTATTGCTTTAGCTATACAGCGGTGCGCTGCGGATCATGTGGCTGAAACGACTGTATCCGTCGTGGCTCTGCCTAGTGACGAAATGAAAGGTCGGATTATTGGGCGTGAGGGACGTAATATCCGTACTTTGGAAACCCTGACTGGGATTGATCTTATCATAGATGATACTCCTGAGGCCGTGATTTTATCTGGGTTTGACCCAATACGTCGAGAAATTGCGCGTATTGCCTTGGAAAAACTGATCGCAGATGGTCGCATTCACCCGGCACGTATCGAAGAAATGGTGGAAAAGGCTCAGAAAGAAGTAGACCAAAAGATCCGCGAAGAAGGGGAACAGGCAACGTTTGAGACTGGCGTGCACGGGTTGCATCCTGAATTAATTCGTTTGCTCGGTCGACTCAAATTCCGTACAAGTTATGGACAAAATGTCTTGAAGCATTCGACAGAAGTATCCCACCTAGCCGGATTGATGGCTGCGGAATTAGGTGTCGATATTCCGCTCGCTAAGCGAGCGGGTCTGTTACATGATATTGGCAAGGCAGTCGATCATGACATGGAAGGGACGCACGTACAAATCGGAGTTGACCTTGCTAGAAAGTACAAAGAATCCAGTGATGTTATTCATGCTATTGAAGCGCACCATAATGATATAGAGCCGAAAACTATAGTTGCAGTACTTGTTGCTGCTGCCGATGCAGTTTCTGCTGCTCGTCCTGGAGCACGCAGGGAAACTTTGGAAACTTATATCAAACGTCTGCAAAAACTGGAGGAGATCGCAGAGAGCTTTGAAGGGGTTGAAAAGTGCTTCGCCATTCAAGCAGGACGAGAAGTTCGCATTATTGTTAAACCCGACAAGATCGATGATGTGCTTGCTCCACGAGTCGCTCGTGAGATTAGTAAGCGAATTGAAGAAGAACTCGAATATCCAGGACAAATCAAGGTAGTGGTGATCCGCGAAACCCGAGCGGTTGACTTCGCAAAGTAACAGATTTGAGAGATATTAAAACAGGCGATCCTTCAGATCGCCTGTTTTTTTAACAGTTTGAAAGTGCACTTTTGCACTAGTAAAATATGCCCAATTGACTCAGGTGGCGTTTAGGCAGGAAATAGCTATCTTATGCCGAATAATTGTCATATTAGGACAGTGTAATTAGAGAGGACTGAAAACAAGGATGTATTTATATAAAGATGGAGGACGTATTCAAGACGGAGTAGGATTATTAACCTCAATTCTATTGAGATACTCTGAAGTGGGGTCAGTTCATTATTGGCGTGAGCAACATGCTCTTAAGTTTACGTTTATGATCACTCAACATCTAGAGGTCTCTTCTCTCCAAGAAATCCTGAAACCTGCTTTAGAATTCTTCCATCAACTTGAAGGACAGAGCATGCGGGTTTTTGATATTGCCTGTCGGAGTGAGGAAAACGTTTGTGTGATGACTGTAACACGGGATGTTGATAGTATGACTCAACGTGAAGTAGGCCTCATTGTCGAACTTCTAAAACGTAAATATCAAAAGAAGTTGGTATATGATGAAATGAATCTGCCAGAAGATGAACAGGTTTTTCAGGAGGAGATGATTAGCCACATGCTGTCTTCAATACAGTCCCATGATATTGATAAAAACGTGGTCGCTTTGCGAGAAGAAGGTCGAGTCTTGGTATTTAAAAATTAGGTTTGCGATGTAGGATGCCACGATATTTAAGACTTGAACCTCGGCCCGGATAAACTGTATCAAAATGCAGAATAATACCATTCTATGAACAATGTATCGGTGTGATGTTTGAAGGAGGGCACGTTAGTTGCGCATACTTTTTATTGGGGATATTGTGGGTAAACCTGGAAGAGAGGCCGTAAAACGTTTTTTAAAACCACTTCAGGTGGAATATAAAATTGATGTAACCATCGCTAATGCTGAGAACGCTGCGGCTGGAAAAGGTTTAACCAAAGAGATTGCCGAGGAACTTTATAAATACGGAATTCAATTTTTAACGATGGGAAACCATGTTTGGGATCAAAGAGAGATCATGACTTTTATCGATCATGAGCCTAGACTTATACGTCCAGCAAATTATCCGGTTGGAGCACCGGGACAAGGGTATGGATACATTCGAGCAATGGGGAAAAAAATTGGTGTACTTAATCTCTCGGGCCGTATATTCTTACCGCCACTGGAAGATCCCTTTAGTGGAGCAATACGCTGGATTAATCAGATAAAACAAGAGACTCCTATTATAATTCTTGATTTCCATGCCGAGGCAACGTCGGAAAAAGTCGCGTTAGGCTGGTTTCTCGATGGCAAAGTCAGCGCCGTAGTGGGCACGCATACTCACATTCAGACAGCAGATGCCCGCGTGCTTCCTCAAGGAACCGCTTATATTACCGATGTTGGCATGACAGGACCACGGGATTCTGTTTTGGGTGTTAAAAAAGAAATTATTATCAATCGTTTTTTGACTCAGCTTCCTGCCAAGTTTGAGCTAGCAAGCGGTCCCATACAGATCAATGCCGTTATTTTAGATATTGATGAGGAATCCGGAATAGCCCGGCAAATTGAGTCGATTCAACGATTTGCTGAGGCCTAGTTCGAGGTACGAGGTACGAATATAGGCTGCTTGATTAGACTTGAGGTTTGCTATGGACTTAGACCTTGGATAAATTTGAAAACTCTGTGGCGTAAAAGAGGATTTCGCCTGCTCGCTCTCGAATACATATATTCAAAGTTGTGGCAATACTTGTAAACTAATTCGAGCAGGAGGATGTATCTATGGATGTTTTAAAAGTTTCAGCCAAATCAAGTCCAAACGCTGTTGCAGGAGCTCTCGCGGGGGTACTTCGTGAGAGTGGTGGTGCTGAGCTACAAGCCATAGGAGCTGGGGCTCTCAACCAAGCTGTAAAGGCTGTAGCAATTGCTCGGGGCTTTGTGGCTCCAAGTGGAGTCGACCTGATCTGTATTCCGGCATTTACGGACGTCATAATCGATGGAGAAGAGAGGACGGCAATTAAGTTAATTGTACAGCCGCGCTAAGGGTCACTTGTGGGTCACCTGTTTGCTATTTTCAATAGCGGGCAGGTGCTTTATTATGTTGTTTAAGAGGAGGTGCTTACTGTTATGGGAAATCCCTATATTGTTGACGGGCATTGCGATAGTCTAATCCATTTTGTAAACGGCGAAAGGACGCTTCAAGATCCTTCGGAAGGAGGACATTGGGATATTCAAAGAGCTAGAGCGGCAGGAGTCTCTCTTCAGTTTATGGCTGCGTTTATTGAAACAAAGTATAAACCGTCTATGGCTACGTGGCGTGGATTACAACTAATCGAAGGAGCCCATCGATTTATTGCGGATCATCCGGACCAGGTCTTCCTTGTGCAAAAGAAACTTGACCTCGAACAAATACCGGACCCAACTAGGTTAGGAATTCTGTTGAGTGTAGAAGGGGGAGAAATTATAGGGGAAACTATCTTTATGCTGGATATCATTTTTAAACTGGGTGTTAGGGCCTTAGGTCTGACCTGGAATCAACGGAATGCGCTGGCTGATGGGGTGGGCGAAGCCGATACTCAGAGTAGATTAACGCAATTAGGGCAAGAAGTCATTCTACGTATGAACAAACTGGGGATGCTTATTGACGTAGCTCATCTTAATGAAGCCGGATTTTGGCATGTCCTAGAGCTTTCGCAGGATCCCATCGTTGCTTCTCACTCTTGTGCGAAGGCCCTATGTGCTCACCCTCGGAATCTTACGGACCAGCAGCTTCGTGCTTTGGCAAAGCAAAAAGGGCTGGTTGGAGTAAACTTTTATCCTCAATTTTTGCAAGAGACTGGCAAGGCGACTCGAGGTGATGTGGTACGCCACATCTGTCATATTGCAGAGGTGGCTGGGGTAGAAACGGTCGGCTTAGGTTCTGACTTTGACGGAATTAGTGAAACGCCTACAGGGCTGGAGCATGTTGGTGACTATGGCCAGTTAATTGATGATTTGAGGAAGAGTGGATTTTCCCCTCTGGAGATTGAGCAGATTACAGGTCGCAATTTTAGGCGTGTATTGTCGTCCGTGTTAAAATAAGTAGGGGCAATTCATGAATTACCCCTACAGAAATTTAAATAGGAGGTTAAAGCGTGAATCCAGCATTCACCTTGTTTGAAGCTGATTTACATTGCCATACGACAGCGTCGGACGGATTGTTAACACCGACTGAACTTATTGTCTTAGCAGCAGAGTTAGGTTTAAAAGGGATTGGCATTACAGACCATGATACGATCCAGGGCTGGCAAGAGGCAGTGGAGGCCGGAGAAAAATATCAGATCCGAATACTTAGAGGGATTGAGCTTAGCACGGAGTGGCAAGGGAAGGAAGTCCATATTCTTGGCTACGAAATAGATGGTTCATCCAACATTTTAAACGATAGGCTAAAGTGTTTACGCCAAGCCCGTGAACAACGAATGCTGAAAATCCTAGAACGTTTAGAAGCGCAGGGGATTCAGATCACCGTTGATGAAGTTCAACAGTTTGCTCAAGGAGAATCCATCGGGCGCCCGCATATTGCCCATGCGCTCATGGAACGGGGATATGTAGGTAGTATCGGGGAAGGTTTTGACCGTTACATTGGAAGGGGAGCACCGGCGTATGTACCGCGCTATAAACTGACCCCAGAAGAGGGCATTGAGTTAGTGCGCGTAGCCCACGGCGTTGCGGTTCTCGCCCATCCTGGTGCCCATCATTTAGAAGGCGGAATTCCAGCCTGGGTCAAAGTTGGTCTCCAGGGCATCGAAGTACGCCATTCTGATCACAAGCCGGAAGATGAAAAAAAATTCCGGGCTATTGCGCAAGAATATCACTTACTAACTACGGGAGGTTCGGATTTTCATGGGGAAGCGCATAAGCCCGGTGTAACTCTTGGGCGCTGGGGAGTGTCACTTAAGGTGTTGCAACAAATCCTAGATGTGGCGCAGCACAATTAGGCATATGAAAGAAAATAACAAGTCAAATATGCCATGGATATTTTGCGTCAGACATGGAGGTATTTCTCCAGAGGTTGGATGACAGAGGCCAGAGATCAGAAAGGAAATATAATGATCTGACACATCTGGTTTCTGACCTCTGATTTCAGAGTTTAGACTGGCTGACTGACTTGTTATTTTTTAGAATGTGCCTTAGGGTTAAAATGCGATCCCCCGGCATAGAATAGAATAGTAGTGTAGCAAGAGCCGGGGGGGCGAAAGTCATTGATGCCATGGACGAATTGAAATTACTTAAAGCGCGAGTCGGGGAACTGGAGCAACGTGTTGAACATTTAAGAGTAAGCCGTCGAGTGCTTATGAATCTGTTAGAAAAGGTTGAAAGAGAAAAGGTTGCCCTAGTTCACCGCCTTGAAAAGGAAAACGTACGGTTACAACGAGACAACAAACGATTTGCGAAATGGATTTTTTCCAAGAACAGAGAAATCGTGGAACTCCACGAAAAGATGGAATCATCTGAACAAAAAGCATGAGCCTTCGCTTTGGCGGCTCATGCTTTTTCAATGCGCATTATCAGCTTTTTCTAAAATACGGCCTAATTCTGTATTAGGAGCATGATGTTCGCGGATTAAAAGACAAATCTCAGGGTTTAAGCCTGCTTTCTGGGCTAAACATTCGCCCCAAGTGGCGTGCTGCGTGGAGATCTTGATCGGTAAGGAAAAAACGGTGTGGCTAGTCTCAAGGCGAGACCAGATAGGTTGAGGCATATTCTGCATTAGAACAATAAATACCCGGTGCCAAAGGCGGATCGTGACATTGGATTTTCCACAATCATGGAGGAGTGCCGCCGTGAGCAGGTTATGAAAATCGGAGGAAGATAAGGTATTTTTATAATTCATTATACTTTGTGCTACATCGAGTGCGTGGCGTTGTTCTGATCGTGATTGCTTAAGAAAGAGTAAATAGGCTTCAGTGGATAAGGTATCCTTTGCCCATTTGATTTCCGTAAAATCAAGCTGTGGAAAGAATGCACGAGCGAATTGATACAAACGGTAGAACATATCTGACCTCCTTATTGCTCCATCATAGTGAACCGAATCATGGTTGACAAGTAGTATGGAATATTTTTCTTAGGAATAAGGAAATTTAGGAAATATTAATTTATTCTGTCCTTATGTTAGCTTATCTGTTATACTAGTTTGAAAACTAATTATGGAGGGAGTTAATCATGCAGTTCAATCGCATTATCAAAGAAGCAGCACTTACCTTCGATGATGTTCTCATTGTTCCAGCCAAGTCGGAGGTTTTGCCTCGGGATGTCGATGTCAGCACGTATTTAACGAAAAAGATTAAACTCAGTATTCCGTTAATGAGCGCAGGAATGGACACGGTCACAGATTCGCGTATGGCGATTTCTGTTGCTAGAGAAGGCGGAATAGGGATTATTCATAAAAATATGAGCATCGAACAGCAAGCCTTAGAAGTAGATAAGGTTAAACGCTCTGAACATGGGGTCATTACAGATCCTATCTTTTTACGACCGGACGACAGTGTCATGCAAGCCTTAAAGTTAATGGAACGCTATCGAATTTCCGGAGTTCCCATTACTGTTGAAGGTAAACTGGTCGGGATATTAACCAATCGGGATCTACGCTTTGAAAAAAATTATGATCGTCTGATCAGTGAGGTTATGACGAAGAATAATTTAGTAACAGCTCCGGTTGGGACGACGCTCGAAGAAGCACAAAAAATATTAGGTCATTATAAGATTGAGAAGTTACCCATTGTTGATGCAGATGGGATGCTGAATGGACTTATTACAATTAAAGATATTGAAAAAACACGACAATATCCAAATTCTGCCAAAGACGAAAGTGGTCGCTTACGGGTAGGAGCGGCCATAGGTGTCACAGCTGATACGTTACAGCGCGCTGAAGCCTTGGTTAATGCCCGTGTTGATGTGCTTGTCCTAGATACGGCTCACGGACATTCTAAAGGGGTTATTGAGATGGCTAGGGCGTTGAAAGAGCGTTTTCCGGACACCCAGCTGATTGCGGGCAATGTAGCAACGGCGGAAGGAACTCGTGATTTGATTGAAGCGGGCGCAGATGCCATTAAAATTGGGATTGGACCGGGGTCCATTTGTACGACTCGTATCGTTGCCGGAATCGGAGTTCCTCAAATCACTGCCGTTATGAATTGTGCCGAAGAAGCAGAAAAATATGGAATCCCGATTATTGCCGATGGTGGCATTAAATTCTCTGGTGACATAGTCAAGGCCTTAGCAGCCGGCGCTCGAGTTATCATGATCGGAAGTCTCTTTGCTGGGACAGAAGAGAGCCCAGGTGAAACGGAAATCTATCAGGGACGGACTTTTAAAGTATACCGGGGCATGGGATCAATTGGTGCCATGAAAGCTGGAAGTCGTGATCGTTATTTCCAAGAAAAGGATCAAAAGCTTGTTCCAGAGGGCATTGAAGGTCGCGTCCCATTTAAGGGGCCGGTTTCAGAAACCATTTATCAAATGATTGGGGGTTTGCGTGCGGGGATGGGATATTGCGGAACTCCAAACATTGAAGCGTTGAGAACAAAAACAACCTTTATACGCGTTACAGCTGCAGGTCTTCGCGAAAGCCATCCACACGATGTGACGATTACTAAGGAAGCGCCAAATTACAGTTAACAAGGCATATGAAAGAAAATAACAAGTCAAAGATGCCTTGGATATTTTGCGTCAGACAAGGAGGTATGTTTACCTCATAGTGGGACTATTAGGTGAACATGCCGACGCAGTATGACACGAAATAGACTGGCATACTGACTGGTTATTTGCTTGAATGTGCCGAAAATAGGATTGGGGAGGGAGTCTATCTCCCTCCCTGTTTTAATGGGGGGTAGGCATGAATTCAGCTTTTTGGCGCTACATACTTATCTTGAGCGTGCTCTTTATTTTTTGGGGCCAATTTTTTGTTACTGATGGTCTGCTTAATCAAGTGTCTTTCAATTTTGCACTTTTCTATCCGTTGGGCTTTTTGGTGGGGTATCGTCCTCGGCTTGAGAACTTGCGCTCTGCATATCTTGCGGCCCTTTTATTCAATTGTTTATCCTATTTGGCTGCAGTTGTTTCAGGAATTCCAATTGAAAGTTGGATAGTAGTCGGTTTAGACTTTCTTAGTCTCCTCGTTTTTCTTAAGGTTGGAATGATTATAGGACAGCGTGCTCAGTCTAAGAATTAGAAAATTTCCGAAATATCCCCCCTAAAAAGAAGGAAAAATATGGTATGTAGAGAATGGATATATAGGTCTATCCATTGGCTAACATCGATATAAGGGGGGATTGAAGATGCTGGATATGTCTCGTCGAGAACGTAAGAAAAAAGAAACTCGTGAAAAAATCTTCTCCAATGCCATGCAACTTTTTCGTATGCAAGGATTCGCAGCTACTTCTGTTGAACAGATTACGCAACATGCTGACGTGGGGAAAGGAACCTTCTATAACTATTTTCCCACGAAGGAAGCTGTTATTTCGGAATTTTCTAGACGCACATGTCAAAATCTTGTCAACGCTGGCCGTCAAAAGCCTAGTTTGTGTACACGGCAACGCTTAGGGACACTTCTGCAAGATTGGACTGAATTCATGATCAGAGACCGGGAAATTGCTTGGGTCACTGTCCGAAACCGCGAAGGAACAGATTATGATCTAAGTTTACATTATGGTCTGTTGGCTATTTTAACGGTTGGGCAACAAAACAACGAAATTAGTCGTGAATTTGACCCCGCCTTTTTGGCTGAAAGTCTGGAAGGTATGATGGTACAACATTTTATCCGCTGGTTTGTTTCAGGTGTGGGCGATTTGCATGAAGAGGTGAATCATGCACTCTCTGTCTTTTTAGATGGGCTCTCTGAAAAGCAGCAGGAGGCATAATAAGAGTAGCAAATGGTTATTTGACGTTTAAATTCCATGCCCCATGTGGTATAGTTATACTATCTTTGCGATGGAGGGTGAATAGTGACAGTTCTACATGCTTTGATCTTAGGTATTGTGCAAGGGTTAGGGGAGTTTTTGCCCATTTCCAGTTCAGCGCACCTGGTACTTATTCCATGGCTTTTTGGGTGGAAAGATCCAGCTCTAACGAATGCTGGAGCGGCTCTAACATTTGACGTTGCACTTCACATGGGTACTCTTTTGGCGGTGGTCTTGTATTTCTGGAAGGATTGGGTCAGATTAGTTAAAGCGGCTCTACGACGTCAGGCATCAGACGATAAGCGTATTTTCTGGTACTTAGTTGTGGCGACCATTCCCGGGGGATTATTTGGTCTCGCTCTTGAGAAACAAGCGGAGAACGCTTTTCGTAAACCTTTGCTCATCGGAATTATGATGATAGTTATGGGGATTCTTCTTTATTTGGCAGACAAAAAACGTCAACTTCGTAAAATGGATACAATGACTATGGTTGATGCGATTTGGATTGGCCTTTCCCAAGCCCTGGCAATTATTCCAGGAGTATCTCGTTCAGGCAGTACAATGACTACGGCTCGTTTTTTGGATTTAACTAGAGAAGATGCCGCTAGATTTTCATTTCTTATGTCTACGCCAATTATTTTGGGCGCAGGAGTTCTGAAGCTTCGACATTTGACGATGGCTTCCATAGATTTACCTTTTTCAGTCGGTGTTATTTCAGCCTTTGTTGTTGGTGTATTAAGTATCTCATTTTTACTCCGGTATTTAAAATCAAGTAATTTTGCTCTTTTTGTAGGCTATCGTTTTATTATTGGGATTTTAGTTATTGGTCTGGTTTTAGCAGGGCATTAAATCATTTCTCTTGTCCTGCATCGACAATAGACAATCGATAGATACATAGATAGAATTTCGTTCATATCCCTCCGTTGCTCACATAGAGTAACTATGGAGGGATTTTTGATGCAAAAAAGGTGTACGCCCAGAAGTTTAGGACTTTGGATGGGACAGATGCCTGCTGGCCCAGCCAATGATATTACGGATGTTCCAGGAGTGTGTGTAGGGAATGTATCGATAGTTCAGGGTGGCGGCCCGTTAGTTCCAGGCAGGGGCCCAGTTCGAACGGGTGTAACGGCGATCTTACCTCGTCCAGTTAACCTTTATCGTCAACCATGCCGTGCGGGAATTGAAGTTTTCAACGGATACGGAAAGTCTATCGGCGTTCCCTTTATTCAAGAAATGGGGATTCTAAACTGCCCCATTTTATTGACGAATACACTCAGCGTTAACGACGTGGCTAACGGCGTCATCACATATCTATTACAGCAAAATCCTAAGATCGGGGATGATGACCGGACCCCAAATATTGTAGTCATGGAATGTGATGATTCGTACTTGAATGATATTCGAGGGCGCCATGTTAAGCCTGAGGATGCCATCATTGCTCTTCACCGTGCTTCAATAGGGCCGATAGAGCAAGGTAACGTTGGGGCTGGGGTAGGTATGTCTTGTTTTCAACTAAAAGGAGGAATAGGTAGCGCTTCCCGTCTTGTTCAGGACCAAAGTGGGCGTCGCTATGTTGTCGGAATCCTTGCCTTGGCAAATTTTGGTCTATTGCGTGATTTTCTTCTCTCTGGCGTTCCAGTGGGACAAATTCTTTCTGTCCCAGGAGTGGGGCACATTCCAGGTTCTTTGATTCTTGTGGGGATGACGGATGCGCCCTTATCGCGATGGCAACTCAACCAACTCGCACGTCGAGCTAGTTTGGGAATGGGGCGAACAGGTTCGATCACCATGACCGGAAGTGGAGATTTTTGCTTGATGGTAAGCACCAATTCATGTGAATATAACGATTATTTATCCGACTGGGAACTGGATGAATTCTTCAGAGCCGTGGTTGAAGCAAGCGCAGAAAGTATTTGGAACGCCTTGTTTTTAGCCCGTACGATGGAAGGACGTGACGGACACATCCGTCACGCTCTGCCTATCGAAGAAACGTTGCAAATTCTTAGAAACTGGCAGATGCTACAATAGTCACGAGATTTCGTTAAATGTGTCATGATCTTCGTCCTTAGCGCGTAAACATGTATATAGAGAAATGCTAAGGGGGTTCACTGTGAGTATCACCTGGAACGAGATCTGGGAAGCTCATTCTGACGTATTTATTACTCAGAACTGGCTAGAATGCCCAGAGGACAAAAAAAAGGCAAACCGTCTCCCGCCTCAGTTTGCCTATTTTATGGGCTGCGAGACGACGTTAAGAGTTGGCATCATTGCCAGTTCTTCTATAATACGTGAAGAGGAATTCTTTCTGGCAGGTGTTTTATGGGGAAATCGACTCAGCAATGGTGCTAAGACCGTGATCTATTTTGTTGCTCCTAATTTTTCATCAGCTTTTTTAAATGGAGTCTCTAAAATTGGAGGAGTTATCTCAGCAAGGGCAGTTTATTGGCGTGAGAAACTTACGCCTAGCTTATACCTTATTCCTGAGGAACAAAAAAATAACCATTCCCGATACGCCCTAGGGGAAGAACGACCGGATTGGAAACGATGGGGACAAGGACTAAATCCAGTCGCTCTGCAACAACTTATGATTGTTAACGTTTTTTTTACGGGTTTGGCCAGTCGTCGGGTTCGTATAGAAATAAAACCTCAGCACATTGCCTTTCTTTGGGGCAACTTTGAGATTGCCGAAGTACGTCGTAAAGGTAAAAAATTTGAACTTAGCAGTAAAGTAAAGTGGCTTAAGGAGAATGAACAAATCTTAAAGTGGCAAAAACAGGGGTGGGTGGATGCTTCAGGCTCACTTAATTCTGAATTTTGCACGACCATTTTGAGTATCCTTGACTACCTTGAATCTCTTGAGCAAGAAGGCCAACTTAGACCTCAGGATCTCCTTGCTTTATGGCTTCACCAGGGGAGTGGAATTTGGGGGAGGCCTTGGCCTTGGCCTTGGCAACCTAAAGAACGTGGCGAAAATTCAGTGATCGAACTGGAACAATGGTATTATTTCCAAGACAATGGGCAATTAAGTATCGTATGTCCGATTTTTGAAAGGCCGCTCGCTAGAGCCTCACGAAGCATTCTGTTGGCGTGCGTGTTGGAAAGAAGCCTACTTGTCGTCAATGCTAAAGACGAGCAGGGAGACCCATTAGTATGGGATGGCCGCATACATTGGCTTACAACACTCGGCATGGAGGAGGAAATTCGCCGTTGGCACTGTTGGTTAAAAGATGTGGATAAATTTCCGATTTGGACGCTACCAGAAAGCTGGCGGGACAAAGGGATTGATGAGTTGAAATGTCATAGTAAGCTTATGAACCCGTCACTTATGCAGAAAGATTACTCGTGAAATTTGATAAACGCGGTAGATCAATCAACACTTCAGTTCCAGAAGAGGGTAAGGAAAAGTGAAGTTTGCCATGGTGCGCAAGGATGATTTGTTGTGCAATGGTTAAACCCAGTCCGGTACCTTCAACTTGCGTGGTGAAGAATGGATCAAGCACACGCTGACGCATGTCTTCCGGAATACCAGGACCGTTATCAATAACACTAATCCTGATGTGTGATTCTTGCTCAGTTAAACGAATAATAACCTGCCCATTTTTGGGTGAGGCTTCAATAGCGTTGTCGAGGATGGAAAGAAATGCTTGGAGAAGTTGTTCATAATCCCCCATGACATATACTGGATGGTCGGAAATTTCTAAAACGAGGGTAATTCCCTGCATAAGGCATAGGGGCTGAATCGTTTGTACCATGGCTTGAATGGTTTCGATCAAATTGACTAGCTTCATTTGAGGTGCGGAGGGACTGGTTAAGAGGACAAATTTGTCTAACACTTGATCAATAGTGTGGATTTCATCGAGAATAAGTTGTTGATACGGGCGAAATGCTTCGGGCCATTGGGCAGGGGTAATTAATTGCATAAAACCTTTGATGGTTGTCAAGGGGTTGCGAATTTCATGTGCTAAACCTGCGGAGACTTGGCCGATAATGGAGAATTTTGCAATTTGCACATACGCTTCCGAGCGTTTCTTTGCTTCACTGATATCATAAAGCGTTAAAAGCGTGCCTGATGGAATGTCGTAGTCCAGTAAAGGTCGAGTACGAAACTTTAGGTGCTTGATTACTTGGTTCTGAGTTTCCCAGATGAACTCACCATTCTCAGGCACTTCAGCTCGCTGGAAATTTGGTAGAATCCCCAAGACATTGGATATAGGTTTGCCAATTAAGGCAGATTCAGATAATGATAAGAGGAATGTTGATTGAGGATTTGATTCAATAATAGATCCTGTATTGTCCAAGATGATAACTGCTTCACGCGTATAGTCGACAGTTTGTCTCAAGGGGGGATTTTGCCGAAGCAACACACGCAGCGCTTTGATGTGATGTTGATGAAGTAAGCGCTCTTCTGTTTCCTTGCGTACGTAGAGAAACATTATTCCCATCAAGAAAAGAGCATTAATAACTAGAAGCAACGGGACAATAGGTTGATTAAAGTATACCTGTGTAGTAACTGCGAGCAGAGTAGCAGATAGGATCCAAGCTTTGCCCCAAGTGGTTAACCAAAGCTTCAACCAAAAAATGACTGTGAGGATAGGTAAGAACAGGAGAACAAGCCGAAGGTAAATGGGAAGTGGTAAGATATTAATTAAGACAATGGTTATTATGAAGATAAGAGATAAAATTAAAAATAATAAACCACTTTGTCGTTTAAGAAAACGTAATTTTAGAGAAAACAAAATACAATCCCCTCCAGTTAATTACAAAGAACAATTCTGTCATATTGTACCATAATATAATACAAAAAAATGTAAAAATAAGGAGATAAGGTAGGGAAAGTATGCTCGTATAAGAAAAGAAAGTTGGAGAAATTCGACGAATTTGGCAAAAGTAGAACTGGAATTATTCGTAAAAAAGGGGATGCAACAATATAAGAATTGTTGTATAATTATGCAAAAGTACAAAAGGAGAAAGAAAGATGAAATTGCGTAAGGCACGAATAGCGGATGTTGAAGATATGATGTTATTGATTAATAGTAATGCAGAACAAGGACTTATGCTTGGCAGATCAAGAAATATGCTTTATGAAAATATTCGTGAGTTCTTGCTGGCTGAAGAGGATGGACAATTGGTGGGGGTTGCATCGCTCCATATTCTTTGGAGTGACTTAGCGGAAATCCGAGCCTTAGCGGTATCCAATGAGTATAAAAGAAAAGGAATCGGAACACTGATCGTTAAGGGACTTGAANNGCTGTACAAAGCTTTTTGCTTTAACGTATCAACCTGAGTTTTTTAAATACTGCGGTTATGAAGAGGTCAATAAAGAACAAATGCCCCAGAAAGTCTGGACTGAATGTATTAATTGTATCAAGTTTCCAAATTGTGATGAAACCGCCGTAAGTCGGATGCTTTAGCGCAAATGAGTGCAAATTTTTTATTATCAAGTATATATGTGACAAGAAAACGACGAACTTCGGTTCGTCGTTTTCTTGTCTTTGAACAAATTACCTTCTTCTAACATAAATCATACTATGGTATGCGCTAAATATAAGGACGGAGACGGTGCAATGGAGCTTACAAACGATGTCCAAGAGGGTCTTGCTAAAGCAAAGGATTTTGTGGTTGAGGGTGTAGAACAGATCTTGTTGGGAAATCTTGACGAGGCGCATGGTGTATCTTCAAGCCCAGGAGCGACAGCGCTCGCTTCATTAGCCTTGATCGCAGTTGGTAGAGGGTTTGAGACCGCCCAACAGCGAGGAATACAATGGTTAAGGCAGAACTATCAAGGCGGATGGGGGAAATTTCCTGGTGATAAACCAGATGAAGAGATAACTCAGATCGTCGGAACGGTTCTTCAAGGAAGCCAAGGTGGGTGGATGACAAGGATCAGGCTCTTAGCTCAAGCACGGCAATTTTCCCATATTATCTTATCTTTAGGACAAAGAGTGGTTCCAGGATTGGAGGGGCCTACATCAGAGGAGATTTTGCTCCCGACTATTCTTGAAGATAGAATCTTGGCCAAGCTGCCACTCTATGGTCGACCAGTCGTTGTGGCAGCGTCACTTCTAGCCACCAATTCTCAAGAGGGAATTCAGAAGGGCATTCAGTACCTTTTGAAAACACAAATGTCCGATGGTTCTTGGGCAGAGGATATTATCGCCACAAGTTTGTCGATTCTCGCGATCATGAATAAAGGCAACTATGTAGAACAAACACAAAGAGCCGGACGATGGTTGGTACAGAAACAGTATCCAAGTGGTGGGTGGCCTGCTTTTGACCAACTCAAAATATGGGCTATCGGCTGGGCCGTCAGTGTCTTTGGAGAGACAACTTATAGACCGGCAGATATACCGTGGCTCAATCAAGCGGTAGATTGGTTAAAAAAGGGTCAGAATATGGATGGAAGTTATGGAAGTACTCCTCCGTTTACTCACCCTGACTTGGACGACACGGCTGTTGCGTTGATCGGT
Organism: Candidatus Desulfosporosinus infrequens; assembly: GCA_900290375.1. GTDB lineage: Bacteria > Bacillota > Desulfitobacteriia > Desulfitobacteriales > Desulfitobacteriaceae > Desulfosporosinus > Desulfosporosinus infrequens. The sequence continues at coordinate 3,467 of OMOF01000434.1, read as the reverse complement.
TTGCATCAGGTTCTTAGTGAGCAGAATCAGTTAGGAGTAAACCTTCTGAAGCAGTTGCAAAATGACGACGGTAGTTGGGGAACGTTTCCCAGTTTTCAAGGTATACCACCCCATGTTGTCTCCGAGTTTCCGGTTTATATTCCGAGCGTTGACGTCAGTATTCATGTTTTAGAGGCATTATGGTTGCGTTCACGTACTCAAGATGAAAAAATATGGCGAGGTTTGAATTGGATTTTAGCCCAACAGGACGAGCAAGGTGCCTTTCCGGCTTCTTGGTTCGAGGGGTCAATTTATAGCACAGCACAGGCCTTAGAATTACTCAGCAAGTGGAAGTTTAGTTGGGAACGATGGAACACTGCACGCCACATCCTAATAGCAAGAAAAAAAGGACATGAGTTTCTAATAAAAGCACAGAACAGTGATGGAGGCTGGGGTTCTGTCGTCGAAACCAGCTTATCTCTTTCAGGGTTATGGCGGTATACGAAAGTTATACCAAGGGGAATATTGGATAAAGGAATTAGGAACCTCCTCGCAGCCCAAAAAGGGAATGGTTCATTTGAACCTTCTTATCGTGGGGTTTACGCTAAGGGCTGGAATTATGAAGAACCATTAACAACAGCCCTAACCGCAATTCGTGCACTACAGAGGTATCAACGTTTGTATAAGGCATCTTTCTTGAGGTAGAAACGTAGGGGCACTATGAATCGTGCCCCTACAATGTATATAGTATATATAGTTAAATCGCCTGTTTCTTAGAACGAAGAACTTGGCGTTGAGTAGAGGCACGATGCATCGTGCATTTGCTACGTTGTTTGAGAATTGTACGAAGGAAATTCCATTGTAGGTCAAGATAGGCGTTGGTCATCTCGTATTCACTCAAGCCTTTGGAACGGAGATATTCACGAGAGGATGTTTCGAAATCACGTATAAATCCAAGAACTTCTTCACTATGAGTTGACAGCATTTGCAACCCTCCATCCGTAAATATCGCGTTACTATTGTCCTATTTTGCCATAATGTATTAGCTTTATCCTTATTATAGAGAATCACCCTTGAAAAACCTGTTGGAATAGGGAACTAAACATAGGATGAAAATAGGAAAGAATGATGAACTAACGAGATTTAGTGTGTTTTTTTGCCAAACTGATAGGAGTTGATTGATCACGCCATAGCGAAAGGTCAAAAAGAAGTCGGTTTCCGGCTCGATAATGACGTTTGGCATCAGGCAGATTCCCAAGAATAACATAACAGTCTGCCAGCGTATGATGAATACTGGCTGTATAGCTTAGAGTTAGAAGTTTTTGGGTAAACCAGTGGGCACCACTATGCGGAAATCCATTCTTTTTAGCGAGATGCAAACCCCGTTCGTACATTCTCACGGCTTCAGGGATTTTCTCGATTTGTTTGAGAGCGTGGCCTTGAGTTGTTAGCAAAAGTGGGTCGATTAAGGCATAAGGATTATCGCGCAAAACATAGAGCGCCCGTCTTGCTTTGCCTTCTTTTAGAAGAATATCTCCAAGTGTCATGCAGAGTAAAGGGTCTTGGCTAGGTAAGAATTTTTCTAGAAGCGATATAGCTTGAGTTGGTTTATGAAAGTAGTAATAAAGTTGACATGCAAAACGAGCAATCGACAAAGGACTGGCATCTGTCGAAATTGCGCGAGCCATTCGCTGAGCAGTTACCTTTTTTTTAGGAGGGGTAAAGTTTTTCTTTCTGAGCATGGCGATATAGGAAATGACGAGTCCGACGCCTAGAACAAGAAATCCAATATTCAAGCCAAAACGCCAGAGGGCGATAGCACTAGTAAGCGTGCTGAAAGTCGCCAAAAACAAAAAATAGTATAGTTTTTGAACATAAAGTATTTCCGAATCGAATTGAACGCCTTTCATTCTATCCCTCCCCTTTATAGTACGACGGATAGGGGTCAATTAGAACCCAGAGGCCTTCAAAGAGCCATCTGAGTCCTAATGGGCAAAGGCTTGTAAAGTTTGCAAAAGAAAAAGGGCCGGATAGATATCATGCCAAAAGAAACAATTCTGTTATTAAAATGGTATAAAGGAAAGTTTAACCAAATATTTATCTGGTCATAATCAAATATTTACAATGTTATGCTATTATGATTTCGAAGAGTGCGGAATCTGCAATTACAAGTTAGGTGGAACTTATGAGCAACTTAATAGTATTTATGTTTTCCGGTCAGGGTTCTCAATATTATCATATGGGCCAAGAATTTTTCGCTCGGCAACCTGTTTTTCGAAGCTGGATGTTAAGGTTAAATGATATTGTATATGAGATTACTGGCGAGTCAGTACTGAATAAGTTGTATGATGGGCAAAAAACTAGGAGTGAAGTCTTCTCTTCCATCCTATATACTTATCCTGCAATTTTTATGGTTGAATATGCCTTGGCCCAAGTTTGTATGGAAACTGGAATTATACCAGACTATGTTTTGGGAACAAGTATGGGAGAATTTGCAGCCGCAGCTATTGCTGGCGTGATGACGGTTGAAGAAATTCTGAAGGTGCTTTTAGAACAAGCCAATCTAATTAAAGCCTGCTGTCCTAGTGGAGGGATGTTGGCAATTCTTCATGATTCTAGCCTATATTCTGAGACTGCGGTGATTAATAGAAATAGCGAATTAGCCTCAATTAATTATAACAATCATTTTGTGATCTCGGGAAAAACTGAAGAGTTGAAAGAAATTGAGGAATTTCTAAGAGATAAGAAAATAATCTCTCAGCTACTGCCGGTAACCTACGGTTTTCACTCATCCCTGATCGACTCGGCAGCAATTCGTTACCTCGATTTTCTCAAAGGTAAAATTTATCATAAACCTCGGATTCCTCTGGCATCCTGTATACAGGGCAGAATTTTAACCCAACTACCTAATGCGTATTTCTGGGAAGTTGCCAGAAAGCCCATCGTGTTTCCCGAAGCGCTAAAGGAACTCGAAAAGCAAAGTAGTAAAAATCTTGTATATTTGGATCTGGGTCCCGGAGGCTCACTAACCTCCTTTGCCAAACGCAATATAAATATCGATTCACAATCAGAAGTTTATAACATTATGTCACCCTTTAACCAGGACATTAAGAATTTGAACAAAATCAAAGATAGATTAGCCTGCAGGATCTAATTTCAAACGAAGTTTTGAACAGGTATATGAAGATGTAAAAAAATACTGTTCAGCACAAGAAATTGACAAAGCCGAACGAAACCCCAAACATAAAATGGCTTTGATTTTTAGATGGTATTTCGGTTATAGTTCACGGCTGGCCTTTAGTGGAAATGAGGAATGTAAAGTTGATTATCAAGTACACTGTGGTCCTGCTTTAGGAGCTTTTAATCAATGGGTCAAAGGGACCGAGATGGAAGATTGGCATAACAGGCATGTTGATAAGATTGGCATAAAGATAATGGAAGATGCGGCTGAATTATTAAACCATCGTTTAACAACGATTATTGCCTAA
>OMOF01000433.1 GCA_900290375.1 Candidatus Desulfosporosinus infrequens | reverse complement strand
TTTTCCGCCTTTAAATTTGATCTGTAATGGACACATGAATTGGTTTCTCCTATATTTAGAATTATTATTGATCATCTACTAAGTAATATATATGTGAAAAATGCAGTATACATGTGCATACACCATATTACAGTTGAATTATGTAAAATGTAAATAGTTTGTCAAACAACTTAGGCGCCGGCGTGCTTCGAGTACGCTAGGTGTCATCATGAGGTTTATTGTGATTCTATTTGAACAAGACTACGCTCTCATGCATTCTTCCCACTTCGATTATAATACTCCGAATAAGAGCTTTATAAAGATGTACAGTGTGTTGAAACAAATGGGCGTTACTAATAATAAGTTTTTCTTGATTTTACTAGATACTGATCTAGTAGGGGTAGATCCACACGATCTCAAAGATAATTCCATGGAGTTGAAATTTAGAATCGGTCGTGAATGTAAACTCAATCCATGGTACTTCTTTAGGATGTTGTTGAGAGTACCAGCTTCGGGTACCAATGGTACTCCGTTCATATTATCTCGAGCTAATCTGGCAATGATTTGGCTGTATTTTAATCATATTGACAATATGCTTATCATGCCACGACAGTTAGGAAAGACCATCGGTAGTATCGGTATAACAGCATGTATTATCTATCTATTAGGTGAAAATATCACCTTCGCCATGCTCACTAAGGATAACACTCTTAGGAAGGAAAACGTCGAACGTTTAGCCGATATGCGTGATGCATTTCCAGAGTGGTTTGTTCATAAGCAGAGAAGCGACACTGACAATAAGGACGGAATCAGTTATTCTGTGTTTAACAACAAATACAGTACCTACGTTGCTCAAGCCGGCGAAACTGGAGCTGAGAAACTAGGTCGTGGTATGACTGTTCCGTCGCAGCATTGGGATGAGTTAGCATGTTTCACAAATATCAGCATTACATATCCTAGTGCTATCTCTGCTACCAACTCGGCTATAGATTCAGCTAAAGCTCACAGTCAGCCTTATGGAAATATTCTGACTACCACTGCAGGAAAGTTAAATACTGAAGAGGGTCGGTTCACTCACAATCTGATCTGCAATTCGCTGGCATTTACTGAGAGATTATACGATCTAAAAGATGTCGAAGAATTGAACACCATAGTCAAAACCAACAGTAGACAGAGGATGGTCTATTGTGAGTTCAGTTATCTACAGTTAGGTAAGACTGAAGAGTGGTTTCAAGAGGTTACTGCAAGAACTGCTGGTGATGACGAAATCATCGATCGTGACTATTTGAATAGATGGACTTTCGGCACCATGAAAGGTCCTATCGACAAACTGCTACTTGAAAAGCTTTACAATGGTAAACAAGATCCAGAATACGTT
>OMOF01000431.1 GCA_900290375.1 Candidatus Desulfosporosinus infrequens | reverse complement strand
CTGGGTACGCATGCAGAAGCGAAACTGGGAACGGTACTTTAAATCTCAGATACAGGTTTAAACCTAAGTTATTAGCCAAAAAGTGTCCAGAAATGCAGGATTGGTTTGTTTGGGATAAGGTGGGAATATGCAACTTTGAGGGGATTGTGGTTCACTCTTTTTGATTACCCGGCGGCTTTTGGATTGAGTTGTCTTGGGTGTGGTGGGGATATTAAAATAGGCACAGCAGAAAAAATCTGCGTGCCTATCTTTTTATAATTGAACTGCCTCTTTAAGTGCCTTGCCAGCTTTAAAACCGGGAACTTTAGAGGCCGGAATTGTGATACTTTCTTTGGTTTGCGGATTTCTTCCTATACGTTCTGCCCGTTCTCTTACTTCGAACGTGCCAAAACCTACAATTTGAACCTTTTCGTTTGCAGCCAATGATTCTTCAATTACTTTGAAAATTTGAGTAACTGCGTTTTCAGATTCTTTTATGGACATATCAGCTTTCTTTGCAACAGCATGGGCAAGTTCTGATTTATTCATATATTTTTCCTCCTATCATCATTATGACTAATAATGACATTATATCACTAAAGACCCGGACTTATTAATATGTTCAGGTGGCCAAGGTGTTTCTTGCAAAACTAAATAGTGACTTCAATATCAATCTTTCATTAAGTGAACCGTCCATTACTGTAGAGACCCTTGAAAAAGCTGTCGCTTTTTTGAAGGAGAAGCAAAGTAATGAAAAAATAGAGTTTGTTTCTGGAAAAGGAAAACGTAAAACCGAGCTGCAGAGGGCAACCGAGACGATGGAAGAATTCTTGGAAAAACAAACGAAATATGATCATTACAACGAACTATTTGCAGGTAGAAATAGCTTTTCAAAGACAGATACGGATGCCACCTTTATGCACATGAAGGAAGATCATATGAGGAATTCACAGCTAAAACCAGGGTACAATGTCCAGATTGGCGTGGAAACTGAATATATTGTTGGATTAGCCATATCGAGTGAACGCTCTGATCAATTGACGCTGATCCCTTTTCTTGAGAAGCTCATTGAAAACTTACCGAAAAGGTATCAACATATTATTGCCGATGCAGGCTATGAGAGTGAAGAAAACTATGTGTATCTACATGGGCATAAACAAAAGGCCTTCATCAAGCCCCAGACCTATGAGGCTATGAAAAAAAGAAGTTATAGCAAGATTATTGGCAAACGGGAAAACATGATCTATGATGCGGAAAACGACGAATATCTCTGCGCCAATCAAAAAAAACTAGTGGTTGTTGGAAAGACAACAAAAAAATCCAAAAGTGGCTATAAATCCGATGTGACCCTCTATGAATGTGAGAGTTGTGAAGGCTGTAAATTCAAGGAGCAATGTACCAAAGCAGCGGGTAATAAGAGACTATCTACATTCAAACTATTTTTGGAAAAACGAGCAGAATCGTTACATAATATCACAACGGATGAAGGAATTTTACTAAGAATAAATCGATCTATCCAAGTTGAAGGTGCTTTTGGAGTTTTGAAGGAAGATCACAGCTTTCGCAGATTTGTAATGCGAGGTAAAAAGAATGTTGAGACTGAATTTTTGCTGTTGAGTTTTGGTTTTAACGTTAATAAGTTGCATAATAAAATACAACAAGACAGATGTGGTTGTTCATTGCATCAAATTGAAGTTGCATAAATCTGAGTATGCCCTCAATTAGGTAGGTAATTTTGTGGTTCCTGAAATTAATTAGGAGTGTAAAATCAGCAACTCGAGCTGATTTTACACTCCTATTCCTGTTTTCTTCTGAATTTTTGAAAGTAGCTACCTCAGAATTTGTGCACTAAACACTATTTTGAGACAGCCCCACTTCGTTTATTACATAGATTTATAAGGGATTTTTCAGAAGATAACTGCTAAAGCTCTGAGCTAGCTTATCTATGACTATATTGTATTTATAGGTGAATCTTATACCTAATACCATCCTCCGTAGGGATACGGTGCATAGGGATAGGGATACGAAGATGGGTAATAGCGAGGCCTCGCTATAGTGGCCCCTAAACCGAAACCCAGTGCAAGGGGAAGAAATCCAAAAGCAAACATAAGATCAGCTCCTTCAACCCTTCGTATATAATGGAGAATCTATTTTTAGAAGATAACGCCTAAAG
>OMOF01000430.1:3061-4195 GCA_900290375.1 Candidatus Desulfosporosinus infrequens | reverse complement strand
ATGTTGCTCTTTGCTAGCAAGTTTATCATCTCTTCGCACCATTTAATTCTTGCTTCAGAATTGTATCGTCCAAAACTAAGAGTACTCAGCCATAAAGGAAGGTTTTTACTTATTGCAAGGTCTATATCTGATTTTAAGGTTTCCTCGATCTGTAGATATTGATCGACTAGTCTTTCATGAGTTTCTTTTTCTTTTTCGATCTTGCCCAATATATTTTCAAGAGGTACTTCCGAAGAAAAGAATAATTTCAGAAGAAGTTCACTTCTCCCAAGCATGTCTTGAACAGGTAACAGAAGCCAATTATGAAGTTCATATTTGCCTGCTTCTGTAATGGTATAAACATTCCGAGAAGGTCGCCCCTGGGTTTGTTCCGTTTCCTTAACAACTAGGCCTTCTTTTTCCATTTCTTTAAGAACTGGATAGATACGCGCATAGTTTTCATTCCAAAAGTGGGATATTGAGGAATCACAAAACTTTTTTATGTCATATCCTGAACAGGGTTTGATGTTTAAAACTCCTAATAGCGCAAATTTGGTTTTGTTTACATTTGACATTCTATTACTCTCCCTTACAAAAAGCTCATATAATACTATATAATATATAACTGTTATATATTATATAGTATTATATGAGCTTTAGGATATAGTGGCAATAGAATTTAGATCAATGTATTATGTTGTGCGCAGCAGTGTTAGCCGATACGTTCGCTACATACCCGGTTCTGAACGGGGGTCTTAAACGATACTGGTAACTCTGCAACTGTACCTACACCGAAAATATTAGAATACGTTTTATGTTGAAATCCGTCATTGACTGGTAAGAAGGCATAATTATTGTTTTTGCGCGCATGTATGACTCCTATAAATTTAAGACTAGTATTTAAAGGTGATCGTTGCTTTAAGAAATCTGGCAAGTTCTTTATTGCGTTTCAAAAGATCTTGGCTTTCAAAGGATACAATGTGCAGAGACTCCCACATAAATACCCAACCACCGATCAGAAGTCCCTCTAAAAACACTTCAGACCAGACTCTGTTGGGTACTGATTCTACCAGAATGGTATGCGAGAAAATTAAGACTAAGGCAACTAATAGAAGAACAACTGCATTTCTGAAATTTCTCTTCGTTTTCTTTTTT
>OMOF01000430.1:0-3051 GCA_900290375.1 Candidatus Desulfosporosinus infrequens | reverse complement strand
TTCATCTCTACTCTTATTTTTAACGTAGAACTGAATATCAAGCTTTTTGTTCAAAGGAATGTCCGCTGAACATATATCAAGGAATGCCGCCAATTCCGGATGCATGTCTCTCTTTCTAAAAATCGCATTATCCCATTGATGGAAAAAATGCATATAATCATCCAATACAATCTCTATAATAATATTTCCATTCGCAACATTTTCTTGGTATAAATTTTCGTACATTTCACCCTCCTACTTTTGTTATTTTCTATATTGATTCAATATAACACATCTGTGTTTTTAACAATCCTGAGAGCGATTTCTTCACGTGAAGATTCAAAACCAAAATCGCTTTTGTTTAAGTATCTAGACATTTTTCTAAATTTATTCATATCTTCAGCTCAGCATAGAAAAAACACCTACCTTTATTCAGCAGATGCTTAAGAATCTAATATAGATATATCAGTGTTAAATAAACCTTCAACGAAGTAACGCCAACGTGCGTAGTTGCCCTACATCGGCCTGATAGAAAGCACCTTAGAACCCACATTGGCTCTATAGAAAACGTTTGACGTGGATCTGACAGCCAATAAATTAACGATAATATGGGTCCATACCCATCTTCCTACACATTTACCACAAGTTAGTATCACAGACTCTTAAACTAACTATGAAACACGATAATGCTAGAACGTGCGACCTGCAAAGACGAAAAAGCATTAATCTAAATTCCTGACTATAAGATATGCGATGAAGCCAATTGGCCCTAATGCAAAAACAATAAGTACCCAAAGGCACCCAATATGGCTCCCTCTTTTTCTCGAAGCATCATTCCAGAGCCAGAACAACCCAAGTATTGAAACGAGCCAAATTAGCATAAAAAAAACAAATGCAAAAGACCCCAACCACGCACCCTCCCTAAGAGCAATAATTTTACATGCGATAGATAAATCTATTCCATGCTTTACGGTAAAATAACTCCATCATATATCGACATCAGGTATTTCCGATAACAGAGTTCAAATGTGAAACTTTAAACGTCTCCTACTCTGAGAATAGTTATCGGAACAAATACCCAATACTCTCATCCAACATTTCTACATCTTCCCTCAATATCCTTCCAAGCTCGTAGAAATATTCCAAGATAAAACAAAAAAGCCAGACCTTCCAAATGATCTGGCAAATAACTTCAGTGGCCTATCCTTGGTCCATCAGCAAACATCCGCTCTAGCTTGCCAAGCCTGGGAGACTTCACGGCGGAAGCCAGATCATTTCTAATGTTTATCGATTCCGAGACACCCACTTCTTTAAGTGGGTGTTCCGATTTCCACTTCGGTGGCGATAGTCTCCAGTGGAGACTATCGCCGAAGCCGTGATCCCTAAAGGAATACCTACCGGCGTAGGATAGAGTATCGCCGAGCCGCCTTTCCCAATAGGAACACTTGGCTGCCGCGATAGTATTCGTTAAGGGTTCAGCTTTAGCGTAAGCGAGTTCACTGTCCCAGTAATGTGAAAGGCACCTGCCAAGATGATATTTAGAAATGGCCTATTAGATAACATGAAACCAAGATAGCTACTACTGTAATCATCAAGAATATAAACTGAATATAACCTTCTTGAGTATGTTGGTTGTCATCAAGTTTATATGAATTACCTACGGTAATTCTATCGTGAGCATTAGGATGTCTTTTAGATGATCTCCAACGAGTGGAATTATTAATGGAGTTAGCTAAATCTTCGTCGTCTGCATAATACCGTTCGTATTGATCATCAAATTCTTCATCTAGGGATTGTGAGCGAGGAAATTGAATTATCTTAGCTGCTGCCATTAGACTACACCATATTCCTTTGCTAACAGTTCCGGATAATCTAGCATCTTAGGTGCCTGATTAGGATCTATGCAATTGAGGAAGCCATCATGGAATACCCAAGCCATCAGAATCACTCCCTTTTGTATCATATTATATACTAACCTAAAAATCATTCATACTAGAACAGGTACATATTCTGACCAAGAGCTAATGTCGGAGTTTATGGTGCTATAATTTTGATATTCTACCAAGAACTCACCCAAACCTTCGACGTTGCAAAATAACAAAGTCAGTTGATGAAATGATGTCAGGCCCGTTTATAAGGGCATTAAAAATAATAGTTTGCAAGTATGAAAAGTATGATGTATCATACTTATAGAGGTGGAAAGAATGATGCATCATGGAAAATTCTATGGTTCGACGGTGATGGGAGAACGTGGACAAGTGGTTATTCCGGCTGAGGCTCGAGAAGAAATTGGTATCAAACCAGGTGAGAAACTAATTGTTCTAGGAAATAAGAAACGGGGGGTCGTAATCTTATTCAAATCCGATGTTATGACTCGCTTCGCAGATATGATGTTTCGAAAGGCTAAATTTTTTGAGGAAATGTTTAGCTCTTCCTTAGATGACGCCGAAGACGGTAAAACAAAGGACTAGGGAGGACACTCATGCCAATTATCACTAAGTTTTTTAAGGATAAACGCTTTCGAACGATCATTTTTATGTTTCTGCACTTTGTCGTGCAATTTTGGTGGATCAATCAGAAAAAGCGCTTCCTCACAGACGAAAACTATCAGAAGCAGAACAAAGCGATTTATCGGGAACAGGCCCGTACCTTTACAAATACGGCTACCAAACTGGGCGGACTTCTCATCAAGTTGGGACAATTTTTTAGTTCTAGGGTCGACGTTTTACCTGAGGAATACACAAGTGAACTTGCGAAGTTGCAGGATGCCGTCAAACCGGTCGGAACAAACGAAATCATCCAACGAATTGAAGCAGAATATTGTTGTCCTATTGCTGAGGTTTATACCAACTTTTCTCCAGAAGCGGTCGCTTCTGCCTCGCTAGGACAGGTTCATACCGCTGAGATAAAAGGTCCTACTAAAGTAGCCGTTAAAATATTGCGTCCCGGCATTGAGAAGATCATTGAAATAGACTTGCAGGCACTGCGCTTTATGGTGACCTTCGCCAAGCGCTATCACAAGCTTAGTGCGACCATCGATTTAGAACAAATTTATGATGAGTTTGTGGAAAC
>OMOF01000183.1 GCA_900290375.1 Candidatus Desulfosporosinus infrequens | reverse complement strand
CTTGTAAGCTTTCCATACTCTTTTCCCCTTACTTCTTCATAAGATTATTTGCAGAGAGTTTACGTAGTTAGCTAATGAAGAGTCAACATCTCAACATAGACCCACCTATAAGATGCATCATCGGCCAAGGTCGTGATACCGTTCACACACCACATCTACGTGTAAGATTAGTGGATTGGGATCTAGCATGTCTGGTTCTACCCACACCTTTAAAGTTCCACACCTACTTAATGGATTGTCACGGTAAATTTCAAGTTCCTGTACTTCGCCGCGGTCAGTTAATACCCCAAGTCGAGTGCCTTTATTGGCCATTCCTATATCTGCTAAGTCAATCGAATCTATGATTTTGCTATACGCTCATGGACAATGTTCCTTCTTACCCATTGAACGTATTGCTCTCTCGTCAAACCAAGATATTCGTACAAAGTTTCTTCTGATGTACTCTCATGCCATTCATTAATGTAATCATTAATTTTATTAACTGGAATTTTTTTATTTTTGAATAATTGGTAAAACTTAATCGGCTTTGTTTGATCCAAGTTTTTCGACCTCATCTTTCATTTATGATTCTCTACTACCAATACCATATATTCACTTTTTTCGACAATAATCTACGTGTATTTATTGCAATATTTGTGCCAATTATCAGACTACTTTGATATTTTATTCATCTCTACTAAGATCGAAAACCATTTTAATACTGTGAAGATTCCTTGTTAACACTTTTTCATCAATCCTAGTTAAATCTAATTCCCAGTTGCGTTATTTTGATCTTGCTTGATACACTTTGCTCGGGGCAATGTTCCATTTTGAGACACTAAGGGGTGATTAAAAAGGAACGCCACCAACTCTCCCTTACATCTTTATGTAAAAACCATCTTGCCACAAAGACGATCTCCTTTGGGCAATGAAAAACACACCTGGGCTAACATTTAAGAACACCGAAAAAATCCACATTGATGAAATAAAGAGACATACTCAAAATCAACCAGTTTACGTCAATGCCCAAATTGAAAACCTCGTCGCTCAAGGAGTTGTACAAAACTTCATTCCTGTTGTAGACGACAACGGAATATTTATTGGCATTGTCCGACGCAGCGAGCTCATCAGTTATAGTGCGAACTACATAAACCCCTTCCGCCACTTCATGACTGCCAAAATTAAAGGTCATTTTTCTAGGAACCCCATGATCAAATCTTTATGTTTTAGTAATGAACACGAAGCGGTCATCTTTAGTGGGCATCGTGAGGTGTTTAGCACCCAGTTTGCTTGAGCGCATACAATCGACTAACGATCTCGTCCCATTCGTTTGTTCTTTGCCAACAAAATATGATTAAACAAAGCTGCCTGCTTCAAACAGGCAGCTTTCCGTATGCCCCACCTCACCCAAGCTCCCCAATCAGCAACACCCTCCAGAAGCAGCGGGGCCGTCTGAAGACATATTCACGAGTCCAAGTTTCTTAATAACCTCTAGCATTTTATTTGTATCGATTGGCTTAGCAGCATAGGCCTCACACCCAATTTCAAAAGCCTGATTAACATAATCGGTTTCTGTTAAGGCGATCGTCATGATCACCTTAACCCGTTGTTCAGATACAACCACCCTTGCTCTTGGCTAATGGTTGGTTACTACAAAACCCCCATAGTGGACTTTCACCACCAAGTTAATCACCATGCGTGGCACACCAAAATGAGCCAGACCATCCAAACGATCTGGCAAATAAGTTCAGTGGCGACCTCGCATATATTTAGTTTCATCGATCATGTAGGGTTCCGGTGACACGTTATATAAAATACGAAGTGTTAGGAAAGATCAACCACCCCGGCGGGGTTCGCCTGGTTAGGTGCATCTAGCACGGGCCGCAAGGCCCTTAGCCTAGGTTCGCTTGTAACGATATTATTGGCAGGAATGGGCAGGAGCGCTTGAACGCTGCAATTATCATAATTACTCAAATATGGATAACGAGAAGTTAAATT
>OMOF01000322.1 GCA_900290375.1 Candidatus Desulfosporosinus infrequens | reverse complement strand
CTAAACTGGTCCATTATGAAAAATCCTCTGTATTTTTTGAACGGAGAATACTCGAATACAGCCCTAGTTCAAGCTCAGTTGAGTCATTCGATATATTCAGATATGGTTCACAACCCTTTAAAAGCCTCTATCTTTGTGATAAAAATGGTATTGCTGTTTTCGGCTCCCTTGATATCGATCCTAATTCTAAGGTTAATTAATCATCGCCTCGTTCGTTGGGACACATTAATCTTGCTTGGTATGTTCCTGTCCATTTCGATGGTGCAAATTATTATGTTGGTGACAGGAACAACATTCGCATGGTTAAGATATTTTATGTATGGTCTACCTGTAGCAGTTGCATGGCTACCGTATGAGTTAAGTAAGGTAAAGCGCCAATGGCATGTTATTATTCCTTTAATTGCGATGATTGCGAATTATGGTATACTCTCTTATGTCGTAACTCAACCTTCAATGGCGCCTGAGGAAAATAAATTTTTACAGAACTCATTCGGCAACCAGAACGAAGTAGACGATGATTGGAAACAACAGAGCGAAATAGCTAGGTACTTGGATGATAATTACGCTCATAGTTCCATTCTGGTTGATACCTCCTCTGCATTTTTTATAATTTTGCAAAGTAAATTTCCGACGCAATTTTATATACCTAGCGATAAGGAGTTTATTAACGCTGTGACGGACCCAGAAAAATATAAAGTTAGTTATATACTTTTACCTAATCCTAAACTTGTATCGGGTATAAATGTTATCAATATGGCATATCCGAACTTATATAATCAGGGCGCAGATTGGGTGGAACTCGTCAAAGAGTTTGGGGCAAAATGGAAATTGTATAAGGTCATACAAAGTACAGGACGGTATGCCTTAAACACGAATAATTATGCCTTCTGATTACTGGTTGGTTATTGGTTACACAAAACTTTTGAATTTTAAGCTATAGTGAAAAGGCGGTTTATTTTAATGAAGCTAATTTTGCTTTCTGGCGGTTCAGGTAAACGACTATGGCCGTTATCCAATAATTCTCGTTCAAAACAATTTCTCAAAGTCCTAGAAAACGATAATGGTGATCGTGAATCAATGGTGCAACGGGTTTGGGGCCAACTAAAAGCAGTGGGCTTAGCAAATTCTGCCGTAGTTGCCGCCAATAAATCCCAAGTAAATATCATTCAAAGTCAATTAGGCGATTCCATAGAAATGGTCGTCGAACCGGAACGCAGGGATACTTATCCGGCGATTGCTTTAGCTGTAGCGTATTTGTCGTCAGTTAAACATGTAAATCCTAGTGAAGTGGTAGCCGTGGTCCCCGTGGACTCCTATGTGGACGATCGTTTTTTCGTTTTGATCAAAGAACTAGAAAATGTTCTTACTACAACTGAGGCAGACCTTGCTCTAGTAGCAGTCACGCCCACCTATCCTTCTGAAAGACATGGATATATTGTCCCGGAGTCTAAGCAAGAAGGAGATAGCTTTATTAAAGTTTGTAATTTTAAGGAAAAGCCAACCAAAGAACAAGCCCTTGAACTAATCGCCAAGTATTCATTATGGAATTGTGGAGTATTTGCCTTTAAGTTAGGCTATGTCCTATCGAAGCTCGAGGAGTGTGGCCTACCAAGGGATTACCAAGGTCTAAAAAACGAATATGCCACATTACCTGAAATTAGTTTTGACTATGAAGTTGTCGAAAAG
>OMOF01000429.1 GCA_900290375.1 Candidatus Desulfosporosinus infrequens | reverse complement strand
GACAGAATTCCATACTTTGGCAATTGAAAAATTCTCTTGAACCGTTGTCTTGATGTTATGTATATATCGAAGAGTTCTACTTAAATCGTCTACCCTTGCAATCGAAATGGTGGAAACACCCAGCGAGTTGCATGTATCCTTAGCTTCGTCATCATCAGTCCCTTTGATAATCAAGATATTTTCTTTATTCTGGCGCAAATTTTCAATCTTTGCTAAGATCCGCTCCTTTCTAAGACCTAGCCAACTAGTATCAAAGCCAAAGTCTTCCAGACTTTTAGTGCGCACATTTAAACTATCTTTTAAAATAGTTATATTAATATTATTTCGACGCAAATTATCTATTGAACCGTGAAACTCATTTAAAACAAACTCCTTATTCCTTACCAGAAGTCCAAGAAAAACTTTCTCTCGGGCAAGGCACAAAACTTCAAAACCTTTTTTCTGTCTTCTTTTCACTTCCAATAAAAATTGATCACAAATCACTTCATTTTGTTCTAAAAATTTCAGGTTACCCATTAAGACTTCAGCATTTTGAATTTTCACTCTTGTTCCTTGCTCAAATTGCTCAACTTTAAAAGCAGTGCGTAATGTCCCTCCAGCTAATTCTGCCTTTTGGGTCACTTCAGCTAGCCAAGGGTGACCTGTTTTTTTCATAATTGAAGCAGCCAAATGCCATAGTTTAGACTCATCATTTTCACCAGCAATACACTCGATATCGGTTAAATGCTCTCTGAAAATAAGAGAAGTATCCTCTATGGCAATACAATTAGTTACCGCTAATTCTTCTAAGGAACTATTTTTCGGGATCAAATACCCTTTTTCCTGGGCTGTGTAATCGGCGTGATCCCAAGCATATTGAGCAGGTAGCGTTGCCACCCTCGGGTTTCCAGCCAACAGAACAGCGATCCCTCTGAGCGGACTTCCAGTTAAGGCCCAAGTTACTCCTGCCAGAAGCGTGCTCACTCTACTTGTTTTATCACTATAACTTTTTATCTCCGCAGGGATAGTTGAGTTGTTAACACTACCAAGCTTAGCTTGATCTCTTTTCCACTTTAAAAACTGCATAATACTTAACCCGGCAAGAACCACCAAATTTTCTCTCACCAACGCAAGGGCTAGCGCGCTTGCCCCTAAAATCAACTCTGGAGTGACTAGTTTCTTACCTTTAGAAGCATCACGTTTGAAATAGGAATAACCACTAGCCACCGCGACTAAAGCTGCCAAATTAAAGGCTGTCGAGCTTCTGGCTAAGGCTGATTTCCCCCATAAAAGCTGTTTTATGCCGAGGAAACCTAAGCCCCCAACAGTTAATGTTAAAGGGAGAGGGATTTGCGTGCCTGTAATTCCCGATTGCGCTATGTATTTGGGAATTACTGACTTTAGATCAGGAATCCTCCAAATCTGTGGATTATTTTTAATAGTTGAGCTTGCTAAATTTCCGCCTTCGCTTGTAGTCGCTGCTACTTCTTTATATACTTGTTCTGCTATTTGAGTTTGATTAGAAAAGGAATTATCAAGAACAGACATTTCGATTAAGTGGAGTTTAATAAATATCTCCTCAACGGAAATACTTTGCTCATTAAACATTATAAGTAACCTACCGGTATCAACACATGGAGATACCATTTCAATCCCTTCACTTTGACTTAAATGCTCAACGATTTGTCGGGCTAGTGAAAGGTTATGTTTCAATCCATAAATTTCTATACGTACTCTACCTGGCAATTTTCGAATATGTCGGTGTGTAGACCGATTGAATAGAATCCCCAAACTCTCCCCCCTCACTTTTCTCTAATCCTTTGAAGGTAACAGAATTCAGTATGATCCTAGACAGGTCTATTTATACCTAAATTTTTAACCTAAGCTTAATATTTATCACGATTTGATTTAACACATACCTGCTATATTTGATTAGAATACCTTTATTGATGAGTATTAAAACATATTGCAAGTAGAGCTATGGATTAACTCATCATTACCATGTTGTTTAGTTACCCAAGGATGTGAATGGCATCTTTTTTGAAAAATAATCTCACATCTTCATTTAAAACAAAGCCTAAACTTTTAAAATCATTAAGCTGATCTACCAAGAGAGTTCTTCCCTGAACCGAAACCTCTGCCCGAATCGTATTCCCTAAAATATATAGATTTTTCAGTGTACCTTGTAGTTGATATAAACTAACATCCTCGCTTAAGGTTTGCGGATCATTTTTTTTAACAATTTTTATATGTTCCGGACGGATACATACTTCGACCTCTGTATCCAGAAGCCCGATCAAGCCACTGGGAATAAAATTGTAACTTCCAATAAACTGGGCCACAAAACGGTTAGCAGGTTTATTGTAGATTTCCTCTGGTTTTCCTTGCTGCATAATTTCACCGGAATCAAGGACTACAATCCGATCCGACATCACTAAAGCCTCCAGTTGGTCGTGGGTAACAAAAATCATTGTTATTCCCATTTTCTTCTGAATATCTCGAATCAGACTTCTGGCACTCTCTCTGACCTTTGCATCCACTGCACTCAACGGTTCATCAAGAAGAAGTAGATCGGGTTTAGTGACTAAGGCTCGGGCCAAAGCAACCCGTTGTTGTTGTCCTCCAGACATCTGGTGAGGATAATTTTTTTCCTTACCCGTGATGCTGAGAATGGTCATAATTTCTTCAACTTGTTGACTTATCTTTTGGGGTGCAACCTTATTCATTTTAAGCCCAAAAGCAATATTTTCATAAGCGGAAAGGTTGGGAAACAACGCATAGGACTGAAAAACCATCCCGATCTTATGGTTCTTTTTACTCAGTCCTGCCACAATTTCTTTACTCCCAACGAAAATCTTCCCACCATCGCTATGCTCTAAACCAGCAATAATCCTCAGAAGAGTAGTTTTCCCGCACCCACTGGGACCTAAAAGGGTAACAAATTCTCCTTTTTCCACTTGCAAATTAATCCCTTTCAGGACTTGACGACCTTGAAAGCTCTTTTCAACATCACATATCTGAACATGGCTCACTTTACTTCCCCCATATCAATATATATTTAACCTTTGTTCTTGCTCAGTTGCTCTTCATTTCTGAAAGCCAGGCAAATCAAAAGTAGCGACATAAATAAAATTACCAGAAAATACGCCGCCACTAAGGCATTTGCCAGGTGTCCATCAACTTTCTGTAATTTATATAAATAAATCTGGATCGTCTCATAATTATCCCCAACTAACAGATTAGCTAAGACGAATTCGCCGAACAAAACGGATACCGAAATTAATGCTGCCGTTATTACACCTCTGAGCACATTAGGAAAAATAATTTTTATAAACGTCTCTAGTTTGCCGCATCCCAACATGATCGCTGCATCGGTTAAAGCTTTGACATTGATTGTCCGAAAACTGTTTTTAATAGCTTGGTACATAAATGGTAGGATAAGCACAAAATACGAACCGATCAATATCCAGGGTGTACTCGTAATTCGTATTGGACCGCTTGAATACATCTGAATCATTCCAATTGCTAAGATAACACCTGGCATGGCAAACGGAAGGATAGACAGGATTTCAAAAAGTTTCTCTAGACGAGGATAATAAACAACGGACAAGTACAATGAAGGCACGATCAGCAAAATAGATAGGCTTATCGTCGCCAAACTTGCATAAATAGTTCTTAACAAGGAATGGACAAATTCCGAACTGGTAAATAACTGATGGTAATAGGAAAGGGTATAGCCCTCAGGTAAGATTGTGGTACTCCATTTTGTAGCTACGGAGAAAAGAAGGGTAGCTACAATTGGAAAAAATAGATAGGCAAAAATCAGTCCTAAAATTACTTTTGCCAAAATCCCCTTTTTCATAGCCCTGTCCCTCCGCTGCTTTTCTTGAGCTTCGTATTAATAAAAATAGATATAGCTAAAAAGCATGCCATAACCACAGCTAAAGCACTTGCTAAAGAAGGGTCTGGGAAGATGTCCCCGGTTACTAGATTAGCGATTGTGATAGAAACCAGACTGTTGTTCGAGCTTGTTAAGGCGTAAGCTGTTGCGTAGGCCCCCAAAGCATTAGCAAAGAGCAAAGTAAAACTGCCTAACATAGCAGGCAACAAAATGGGTATACCCACCCTCCGCCAAAAATAAGCCCGACTGGCTCCCATGATTTGGGCCGCTTCCATAATATCCTCTCGGATAGAGTATACCGCTGGGTACATAAGCATAAAAGCCAAGGGGACAGTAAAATAAATATAGACTAAGACTATACCGGTCCAACTAAATAGGTTAAACCCTGCCCCGTACAGATCCAGCCCAAGTTTTTCTTTGGCCAAAACCGTCACAAGTCCATTAACTCCCAGAAGGACAATATAGGCAAACGCTAACGGGACACCGGAAAAATTGGATGTCATATTAACTAAGGTTAGTAGCTTTTCCCGCCACGCTTCACTAAGTGAGCGTAAAGCTAAAGCCCCTACTGTTCCAATTAGCAAGCCAATTATTCCGACGGCTATGGAGACAAGTAAACTATTTCTTAAGGATATCACATAGTATTTGCTGTTAATTATTTGAGAATAGGCCTGTAAGCCAAAACCATTCGCCGTGTGAACACTGCTGTAAATAATGTATCCCATAGGTAAAATTTCAAAGGCCAAGGCAAATAAAAGCAATGGAATAAATGGAATCCAGAGAACTCCGCCTTTCCGAAGCTCTTGTCCAAAATTGGTTACTCTGTTTCTTTTCATGTAAATAAGATCCCCCTTGCCTCTGAATAATCCCAACTAGGATAAAAGCCTGACTAGAGAATCGGTAAGATTCCGAATCCTGTCAGGCTTTTCTTATTTGCTTATCTACTTATCTACTTATCTACTTATCTACTGAGCAACTATAACACTATTCCTCCATAAGTCGGGAATAGTTTTCATATCATTTTCCCAAGCACTAAAGTCTTTGATGGGTTTGGCCGCGGCGTATTGTTCTTTTGGAACCATATTTTTTGCAACATCGGCTGGGATTTGAACATCGGCACGTATTGGTCGGGCAAACCCTTTAGCCAGAAGAATTTGTCCTTCATCACTTAACAAATAATCTTGGAAGGCTTTAGCAGCGTTAGGATGAGGAGCATATTTATTAATTACTGAAACATAAGCACTCGATACTGTACCATCGCTAGGAATAACAACTTGATAATTCTCTTTATCAGCTAAGCGAGAGCGATAGCCAAGGGCATTGAAATCCCAAAGAATTCCGACGGGAATTTCACCCTTTTGGAATACCGCAAAAACATTGTCGCTAGGCTTAAGATTACCAGCTTGGGACAACTTCTTAAAGTAATCAATCCCAGGGGTCAGATTTTTTTCATCTCCACCGTTAGCAAAAGCGGCTGCTAAAACAGCGGCCTGTGATTGAGCAGCTTTCAAAACATCACCAGTGACGACAGCACCTTTGTACTCCGGTTTAAGCAAATCAGCCCAACTTTGTGGTACAGTTTTAACCAACTTAGTGTTAACCAAGAAGGCGATTGTTCCGGCATATTCACCAGTCCAGAGCCCATCTTTATCTTTGGCCCAATCTGGGACATCCTTCCAAGTTGGAGCCTTGTGCGCTTGCACTACATCCCTTGAAATTGCGACATTACCAAAGGTAATTCCCACATCACCGATATCAGCGACGGCATTAGCTTTCTCGGCATCGAACTTGGCAATTTCTTCAGCGCTGGTCATATCAGTATCAGAGTGCGTGATCCCGTACTGTTGCGTAAAATTAGTCCAAATCTCCCCCAAGTTTGCCCAGTCATCAGGCATGCCATAAGAAACAATTTTCCCTTCTTTTTTTACTGCATCTTTTAGCGCTTGTCCAGTCAGTTCACTGCTAACTGTCTTGGCTTCTTGATCAGCATTTGTTGCTATCGGTTTAGCCGTTGTTCCACATCCTGCTAAAATACCGCTGGTTAGAAAAGTCCCCATGATCAGCAGAACTACCATCTTCTTAAACATGTATTTTCCTCCCTATCCGCTTTAAGTACACTATCATGACAGAACAATATGAGAAAAACCTTCTTCAGCAACCCCTCCTTAACAATTTTTTAAAAAATCAAAGTCCAAGCCAAATCGCTTCCCCATTAGCTCCTTTACGGAAACACTGAGGGTAATCCGTTATGATCCTCGCTACATGAGCTGTTCTAACTTTATGGGCAGCAAAGGAACTATTGACCGTCCAGGTATTTATTCCTATCCCAAAAACTGCTGACGAGACGACTAACTCAGAGCTAACAAAATGCCAAGCCGGATGTAAGTATTGAGCATTTAAGAACTTGGCATATAACCATGGTTTGATCGGCGCACAGTCGTAAAGAATACCTGTTTTGACCCTCGGGAAATGTTGCTTTAAATCAAGAAGAAGCTGATGATCAAACGACGAGATGATGGAATTGTCAAGTAGGCCATACTCTGCTAACAAATTAACTACCTTTTCCCCAATCTCGGGATACTGTACGAGCCCGGATTTGATTTCCACATTAAGCTCTAAATTAAATGTTTTAAACATGTCGAGCAATTCTCGCAAGGTAGGAATTTCTTGATAGACCGAAAGTTGAGTAAACCAGCTGCCAAAGTCCAGTCTCTTCAGTTCTTGAAGTGTGAAATCCTTTATCCAGCCCATCCCGTTACTTGTCCGGTCAACTCGTTCATCGTGACAAACAACCACCTCTCCATCACGCGAGAGTTGGACGTCGAATTCAAAACCATCTACCTTGTACTCTAGTCCCTTAAGAAAGGAAATCAAAGTATTCTCAGGGGCAGAACCAGCTGCTCCCCTATGCCCTATAACCTTCATATAATTCTCCTCACCTAATTGTACCATTTTCGATTACCGTAATAGTTATCGTAGTGTAAACAATTGGTAATGAATGTGTTAAATTTTAGGTAAATTTACAATTTAATAACCCTAGTTTTTGGTAATCCGGGCGCTTGCTAAAGTTATATGGATAAAATTATGTAATTTATGGGAAACTTAACATAACTTTATGATAACGTTCAAGGGAGTGTTCATTATGTTAAAATTTATCAAAAAATCCCCATTCAGTTTTATCTTTAGCGCTGCCGCGATTGTTCTGTTAGTCTCTCCGGAAGCAAGAGAAGAGACTCGTAAGGTAATTGTCAAAGGTACTGCAGCGGTATTAACCTTCGTAGACCAGGTAAAAAGCTCGTC
>OMOF01000428.1 GCA_900290375.1 Candidatus Desulfosporosinus infrequens | reverse complement strand
TAGCCACTGAGACAATAGGAATACCGGAACCATACTCGTTGTTATTAGTTCCAATCCAGGAAGGAAGAACTCAATTAATTGTTATGGTAGTGGGATATCAGACTCAAACCGTGTTATCCAAAAAAATATTAAATTTGTATCTCGGTATTGCCGGGCTGACGGGAAATATTATCTCCCGAATCCGTTATGAGGAAGAATTGCAAACAAGCAGCAGCCGTTTAGAAAAACTCGTAAAAGAAAGAACGTATAAATTGAAAACTGCCAATCAGGAATTGATCGAGGCCAATCGTAAATTAACACGTACTCTACAGCTCCAGGCTGTAAATTTTGAGTTAGAAACGGCCAATGCCGAGTTAGAAGAAATGAATGCCAGGCTTGAGGAGGAGATCGCCGAACGTCAAGAAGCGCAGGCAGAAATAGTAACATTAAATGCCGAACTGGAAAAAAGAGTAGTGGAACGTACTTGTCAACTTCAAGAAATTAATTCATCACTTGAAGAAGAAATTGAAGAACGTCAGATAACAGAACAAATATTAAAAGAAAGTGAAAGTCAGTTTCGAAATGCCATAGATAAGGCACCAATTTCTATTATGCTTCATGCTGAAGATGGAGAAGTACTTAAATTAAGCAGTGTCTTTACTGAAATAACCGGGTACACCCATCAAGAAATTCGAACTATTTACGATTGGACAGAAAAGGTCCACGGTGTTGATAAGCGGAAAGTGCAAGTTGACATAGGTAATACGTTTAATACACTGATTTCTGAATACACTGATGAATATCAAGTAAGGACAAAAGATGGCGAAATAAGGACTTGGCTAATTACTAGAGCTAAGATTGGTAAATTATATGATGGTCGGAAAATAGCAATGAGTGCTGCGATGGATATAACGGAGCGTAAACGGTTTGAAGAGGAATTGCATAAAGCCAAAAAACAAGCAGAAGCTGCTAACATTGCCAAGAGTCAGTTTCTAGCTAACATGTCCCATGAAATCAGAACCCCGATGAATGGGGTCTACGGGATGATACAACTTATGCAGATGACGCAGCTCACAGAGGAACAAAAGGAATACATGCGTATTTCTATGACATCCTCCGATACGCTGTTAGTTGTTATTAATGACATCCTTGATTATTCGAAAATCGAAGCGGGAAAGTTGGACATGGAGAAAACTGCTTTTAGCCTCAGAAACTTGATTAAGGATGCCATGAGCTTATTCCATATTTCCGCTACCAGAAAGGGTCTTATAATGGACTCCTTCACCGAAGCGGACATCCCAGACCGTCTCTTAGGTGATACGTTTAGGCTGAGACAGGTCCTTTCTAATCTAATTGGAAACGCTATTAAATTCACTAAGCAAGGTAGGATTGAGATTATCGTTCGGAAGACCGAGGACTTATGTGATAATGAAGCGAAAATAAAATTGAAATTTATGGTTAAAGACACAGGTATTGGCATATCGTCGAATAAAAACGAGCTTCTTTTTAAAAGCTTTAGCCAAATGGACAGCTCGATAACTCGTAAATATGGTGGAACAGGACTTGGGTTATCCATATGTAAAGGCATAGTTGAAAATATGAAGGGTGAGATATGGGCAGAAAGTAAAGAAGGGGAAGGCAGCAGTTTTTATTTTACTTGTGTATTAGAAAAATCTGAGGAAGAAGATAACTCTAACCTAACGAAAGTCAACAATAGAGAAGACAGTGAAAAAGGAGACGTCTTCAAGCTGCTTATCATTGAGGATGAAGCGATCAGTAGGATGGTAATCGAACAATTTGCAAGAAAAAAAGGGTGGCAGGTAATTTTAGCTGAGAACGGAAAAGAAGCCATTGATGCTTACCGTAAGCAACGGTTCAACGCCATTTTGATGGATGTTCAGATACCTATTCTAGATGGTTACAAAGCGACTGGGGTCATCAGGCAGATAGAAAGACAAAAAGGCATACACACACCCATTATCGCTATGACTGCCTACGCCTTAAAGGGAGACAGAGAAAAATGCTTGGAATCGGGAATGGATGATTACCTGTCTAAACCAATTGATACTGACGAATTTTATGCAACTGTTGAGAAGTGGACAAAAAGCAAAAGAAAAGTCTATTAAGATTTGCCTTACGGCAAGAATATTTTTCGCGTTTAATATTATTTGCGGTCTACCCACTACCCTCACAGCTGCTAGATTGGAAATGATTCGCATTATGGAACAACAGAAATTAGACCTACTGCACGTTAATTCTGAGGATCTCTCGACTAAAAAAATGAGAGAGCCTATTTTTTTTGTGTGGCATACTTTTGGGTGAAAAAGGGGCCCAAAGTAACATCTGTGACATTTTCAATGGTTTGGAAAGTCGAGATCATTGATGAATGAGTTACCAAAATGTTAAGGTCTGAAAACTTGACCTCATAACACCTAAAGAAATCGTATATATTAAATACTTATTATAACGATATAAATATACTATAGACAATTTATAGACACGCTGATATTCTTTAGTTGGAAGAATACAACATATGAATGGCCTTCCAGAGTTTTTTAACAATTGAAACTGTAGAGACAAATTCGCTCTCCAGTGCAATGGCTCAGCACAAAATTTTCTGGAGATATTTGTCGCGTAAACAATGAAAGCTAGGAAGGAGTATATCAGCATGGAAGAACGTTTTCGTGTGTTCAAAGAGGTGGCAGAAACCAAAAATATTACGTTATCAGCAAAGAGGCTTCATGTAAGTCAACCTAGTATTAGTTTGCAGATTCAAAATCTGGAGAACGAGTATGGTGCTCGCTTTTTCGATCGCACCAATAAAGGGGTCGCCTTGACTAATGAAGGTCAAATTTTCTATCCATATGTTTTGAGTATATTGGACATTCTTTCGAATGCCAAAGAACAGATCTGCGCCTTAGCAAAAGACCAAAGACAAAGGATCTACCTCGGTGCAACTTTAACGATCGGAGAATATATTCTTCCCAGTATTCTAGCATTTCTGCACAAGACTCAACCAGAGGTGGAATTCAAAGTAAAGATCGCTAATACAGAGTCGATTTCTAAAGATGTTTTGGAGAAAAAAATACATATTGGTCTAATCGAAGGGCCAGTCCCTTGGCATAAGGATTTTAATGTAGAGAGTTTCTGGGAAGACGAGTTAGTAGTTGTAATCCCCTATTTTCACCACTGGGCGTCAAGAGACAGCATTACTCTAGCTGAGCTCCCACAAGAACGTCTGATAAGCCGAGAGGGTGGTTCTGGAACTCGCAGGGTGATGGAGATGGCCCTTAAAGAGAGGGGCTTTGATCCAAATCAATTGAATGTAACGATGGAATTGGGAAGTACTCAAGCGATTAAACAACTGGTCTCGGCGGGCCTTGGCATCACAATTATCTCTTCTTTAACGGTTAGCCGGGAGTGTGATCGAGGACTATTAAAAATTTTGAGAATTCAGGATTTCCCTATATATAGGCCTCTAAGTATTATCACTAATGCCCAAACCACCCAGACTAAAGATGAGCGCATCTTTATCAACCTGCTTCACGATCACAGGTTACTATCAGACGTTTTAAGTAAGGATAATAATGAATTAGAGGAATACGAAAATAAGCTGTGTTTGACTCATCCCGCAGTGAGTAGTCAAGAAGGGCAGGAGCATTGGCAGGGTCATTAGCTTGCTCTG
The DNA here is from genome assembly GCA_900290375.1 of Candidatus Desulfosporosinus infrequens. Lineage (GTDB taxonomy): Bacteria > Bacillota > Desulfitobacteriia > Desulfitobacteriales > Desulfitobacteriaceae > Desulfosporosinus > Desulfosporosinus infrequens. The sequence goes on along the minus strand of OMOF01000428.1, from coordinate 425 downwards.
TACGTCTTCCTGGAAGTAAGTTGCGAAAGTTTATGTGCCTAGCTGCGAATGAATAAAATAATAGCTGTGATTCATTCACGTGACAAACTTATATTACCATAATATGGTGTGGGAAGAATAATACGGGAGATGAATTAATTATGAATGGCTATGGTAGAGGACATGAGCACCAGGGTGGCTGGGGACATGATGGATATAACGAACATGGTATAGGATACCCTGGCTACTTTGGACAAAATTATTATCCTACAAATAGTTTTTATCCGCAGTATGGGTGGGGATATCCTTATCATCACCACCACCATCATCATCATTATTATCAGTGGTAAAAAGAAGCGAAGCCCTTGGACGTTATGTCCAGGGTGTTTAGGCTGAATTAAAAAGTCCGAAAGCTGACGGTCTTGCCTGTCCATAAGTTGACGAAT
>OMOF01000427.1 GCA_900290375.1 Candidatus Desulfosporosinus infrequens | reverse complement strand
TATAATTTATCATGTTACGTTACGAACCAAAAACCAAAGCTCTACCGCCTACTTAAAAAAACTTCCGCATATTCCTACTCTTCTTATTTAGGACATGTTATTGTACTTCAAGCAGTGGCCATGGAATTAAACAAGATATATCCTATAAAGAGTTTCTTAGTTTCAGGCATACTAATCTTTATACTCACAATTGTAGTAACTGTGAAATTAATGGAGTTATTAAGCATCTTGCCACTTTCAAAGTATTTTTTGGGTACGAAATATAAATACCATCCAAAATGGTTTGGCAAGAAGGATGCTCACGATTTCGACATGCCTCGTAACATAACGTTATGATGACATTATCTAGATAGTAGGTAGGGGAGGGAGCTTTTTTAAAGCCATTCTCCGTGTACTATCTTTTATTCCGGCATAAAACCTGGCTGTAGTTGACGGATCTGTATGACACAAAAAATCAGCAGTAAGGTTGATATCGCCAGTAACATTATAAAAGTTAGTACCAAATGTGTGCCGAAGAGAATGAGTGGATAAATCAAAGTCTAAGCCGGCTTTGAAAATATATTTTTTAACCATATATTGTACTGCAGAAATTGAGAGTCTGGTGCCTTGAGAGCTAATAAATAATGCAAGTTCAGAGTCTCCATTTTTTGACTGTGGACGGTGAGGATCCTTTAGATAAGAAGAAATAGCTTGAAGAACCGATTCGCGTACAGGCAGACGCTTTTGTTTACCGCCTTTGAGTCTATAAGTGGCCTCTGCAGTCTTGAAATCTATATCACGTCGATTTAATGCACACAGCGTAGATACACGAATACCGGTGTCTATGAAAGTTACGAGAATTGCCCAGTTGCGTAGCATATCTCGTTGGGCCATCTTTAGATACGGTCCTTTAAGACCACTAAGATCATAGACTGCGTCAAACAGACGCTTTACCTCAGGTTCACGAAGGTATTTCTCAATACGTGTTGAATCCTTAGCCGAATTCTTATAATAGCCCTTGAATTTAGTCAACTCATTACGGGGTATCATTTCCCGCAGAGCGTAAAGATAATGAAAAAGAGAAGTGAGAGAAGAGACTTTACGTCTTAGTCCAGGACCATTAGGCTTACTCTTGGCAATTTTATGATTTTCTTTTGTTGTGTTACGATGTGACTCATAACCTTCAACCAGTTGTCCGAAAAATTCCTGAAAGTCAAGAAATTCAAGAACTGATAAGTCCTCAATAGAAATTTCTTTTATGTATTTAGCGTCAGTGCGACCAGTATGTAAAATCCATTCTAAAAACAGTCTATAGTCTATTAGGTAGTTAAAAAGAGTTAAGGGTTGCCTGCGTGATACCATACTATTGGCAAACTCTTTAATGAAAGAAGGCATAACTGAGTATAGGTCGTGATATGTGCCAGGAATGGTTTGCATAATATTAACCTCACTTTAGCTATTAATT
>OMOF01000345.1 GCA_900290375.1 Candidatus Desulfosporosinus infrequens | reverse complement strand
GGTCTATGTATTCTAATACAATGCGCAGCTGTTGTATGTTTTGCGGTTGTCGTTCCTGCAGGTTTTTCCGAAAGGTTTCCTGTTGATAGTTGCGCAAAAGTAAGACTACGATATGCTGGATATGGGCTTTAATTGCCAATTCACACCCGATTTCTTGTTGTTCATATTCTTTAAAAATACATTGCACCTGCTCGATCAGCTGATCATTTTTAGTAATGTGATTTTGAAAAATAATTCGCCCTTGCAATAAGGGGCTTAGATAGAACAGAACAGGGGGACAGGTTAGGTGTTTTACACCAAATTTTCCAGTAGACACCTTCCCTGTCCCTGTAAGATATAGTACAGAAGGGTTATCCATTATGGGCTAGAAAAACCCGAACAATTGCTTTTATGTATAATGGGAAGGAAGGATATGAATGTACCTGTCCCAGGGAAGATTTTTCTATACCCATACGTGAGACAATTCATCCATTTCCAAAGCATTTACGTTTTAGCTGGTTGGGATCTTCTATTCCCGCTTCACGTGCAAGGATGTAATCTTTGAGAGACTGAAATGGATAATCCTTCAACTCTATTCTTTAGGAGGTTGAAGACCCTATGATCTCAAATCGTCCAGTTATCGGCATTGATGTTGCCAAGGATTTTTGTTTCTATGCTGCCGCCTCTCCCGACGGCACACCATTTTTGAAGCCCTTCAAATCTCTAAATACAAAGCAAGGCCTTTTATCTGCTCTCAGGCAAATAAAAAAAGTGGAAGAAACGTTTAGCAGTAAACCGGTCATCTCCCTAGAATCCACAGGTCACTACTCAGCGCGTATCGTCCACTTTTTCTTAAAACAGGGGTTCGAAGTCTTCCTCATCAATCCCCTCATTTCTCATTCTATCAAAAATTCTGCAGTAAGAAAAGTCAAAACAGACTCTGTCGACGCATTTGAGTTAGCTAAATTACTCTTTCTTCAGGATTTCCACCCTACTTATATCCCCAGTGATGCATTCGCGAATTTGAAGATCTTGACTAGAACCAGGTTTCAACTGGCCTGCCAACGAACCACACTGTTAAATCAATTAGTTGCTGCAATTGAACAAGTAGCGCCCTTGTTTCCTAAAGTCCTAGATCCAGCATCATTAACCGCACTCACTCTATTAACCACATTTACCTCCCCGGCGGAGTGGTTAAAAGAGATTAATCAGCAAGCAATTTTATCAATGTTGGAAACCTTACCAAGGAAGGGTAAAACCTACGGTGCAAAGAAATATATGGCATTACTAGATTGCGCCAAGGATGCTGAGGTTACCGGCATTGACTTAATGGCCAATGTTATGACGATACAATTCTATGCCAATGGTGTCATTTTTATGGACCAACAACTAAAAGCTCTTGATCATCAAATCGATGAAGTGGCAATGCAACTACCTGAATTTGCTTTACTAAAAAGCATTCCAGGAATAGGAGCTATTTTGGCATCACTTATTTTGGGAGAAATAGGTGATATCAACAGGTTTAGCAATGCAAAACAGCTTGTGGCTTATTGTGGAATGGATCCATCTGTGCGCCAATCTGGCAATTATGTTGGCACTAAAAACAGGGTGACCAAAAGAGGATCTCCCTTCTTAAGGCGTTCACTCTATATGGTTGCAACGACAGCTATACGTAAGAATGCTAAAGGGGCGTTAGTAAATTCGGTAATATATGACTATTATCAAAAGAAAATACAAACTAAAACCAGAAAACAATCGCTAGGTGCTGTTATGAATAAACTATTGCGAATTATTTTTTCTGTGCTAAAGAACAAACAAGCTTTTCATGTGATTACACCTGATGAGCAGGTTCGCCTCTATCAGAATAGTAGGGAAAAGGCTGCTTAAGACATAACTAAAATTGAACATTTCTATTGCCTTTGATAAAAACATTCGGCATTTTCAAGGGCTTATTTAGCATTCATTTTTTAAAGTGTTCATTTTTTTCTAGTGGGGGCTTGACTTTAGTTAGCTGGTCTCGTGTTTCTCTTTGCAAAATGCGGGATTGTGGCTTTGCTTTTTGTGCGTTTATTGCCTTTAAAAGATAGACCGCCGAACGGATGAAATAGCT
>OMOF01000426.1 GCA_900290375.1 Candidatus Desulfosporosinus infrequens | reverse complement strand
AAGATTAAGAATGTCTTGGTAATTGGCGCTGGGGACGGCGGAACGGTCAGAGAGCTAACGCGTTACACAACTATCGAACACATCGACATGGTGGAAATTGATAAAATGGTTGTAGAAGTTTGCCGGGAATATCTGCCCCAAACCGCCTGTAAGCTGGATGACCCAAGAGTGCAGCTCTATTTCGAAGACGGCCTGAAATTTGTCCGCTCCAAAGAAGATGCCTATGATCTTATTGTTGTTGATTCCACCGACCCTTTCGGACCGGGCGAAGGGCTGTTTACAAGAGAGTTTTACGGTAACTGCTTTAAGGCACTGAAAGAAGACGGCATTCTCGTCAATCAGCACGAAAGTCCTTATTATGAGGAGTATGCGAAGTCCATGCAAAGAGCTCACAAGCGAATTCGCGAATTGTTCCCAGTTTGTAGGGTTTATCAGGCGCACATTCCGACTTATCCATCAGGTCACTGGCTGTTTGGTTTTGCTTCAAAAACCTACGATCCCCTGACCGACATAGACGAGCAAGCATGGAACAGTCTGGGCCTGAATACGAAGTATTACAACACTGAAATTCATAAAGGGTGCTTTGCCCTGCCTAACTACGTAAAAGAGCTCTTAGGCAGCGCTGAGGAGTGAACCTTTTCCGTACCCTTTTCGCATTGGAAGGTATAGAAGTTAAATTCTTATTAGCTTCTTTAATCTCCTATTATCATAGCCCGATCAAAGGCAATACGCTTCTTTAACTCCTTAACAAAATCGTTCGAATTAAATGCAACGCCTGAGTCTGTGGGTTCGGAAACGTCAGGTGTCTTTTTCGTAATTAAATTTTTTCTTTTGGGATTTTGAGATTTATGATGCTGGTTAAGTTGATACATTACTTCGCCGCGACCTCTTCTGGGTTTGGCAAGTGCAACCTTACGTATCGGACTAATTCGATCTATCGCTTTTACTTCTTCTACCCGTTCATCCATACATTTCACCCCATCGCTATCAATTTCAAGTTCATTCTACCCTCTAGTACACTATCTTAATTCACAATATAATTTGTGCTTCCAATGGGCGTAAAGGCTTGACCAGTAGTCTTATTATAACAAGCGCGAATTGCAATGTAAGAGGCATTTTGTCTTTATTTGGTACTAGTTTATAAATATAATTTTTCAAGATGCAGCCCCAACCAAACATTTGCAGACAAAACTTAACCCGATAACCCATAATACTCCTTATAATTTTACCTTAGAAAAAATTATAAGGAGTATTATAATTTCTATCAGCCACCGTTGCCGCGCTTCTTCCTATCCTTCCTAACCATGTGGAGGGGAAGTTCATCGAATCATCCATAATTTATATAAATTATGGGTATACCGATATGCTATAGACACGATGTTAGTACAGGTGCTAATCTTTTCTTACCTTATGGTAATCGAGATATTCAATTGGAAAGGAAGTGAATAGAAATGGGTTACATCGCTATCATTGTTATAATTGCTGTCTTTGGAATTGTTTTCGTTGATTTCAAGCAGCAAAACCAACCTCAGGAAGGACGTGAGGGCAAGAACAACCTGAAATGTTTAGTGTCTCATAGTTATCAATAAAAAAAGCAGCCTCTAAAGGCCGCTAAGAAGGTATATCTCAGCTATTATATCATAAATTCATGAAAGTGTAGCTAATAATTGTGCATCAACTCTGGAGTCGATCTCCAAGTGATTGTGATTTAGATGAAAGGTGGGATACGTATGTCAAGCTTAACACTCGGCAAGTATATACCGATACTTGAGACGATTAGAGGCTACAAAAAGGAAAACCTTAGGAAAGACTTAATTGCCGCTTTGACAGTGACCGTGGTAGGCATTCCACAGTATATGGCTTATGCCCTGATTGCGGGCGTTAGCCCGGTTTATGGTCTCTATACGGGAATTGTAGCAGCTATTATCGGTTCAGCCTTTGGCTGCTCAAATCAACTGATCACCGGACCGACTAATGCCATCTGTTTAATCACGGCCAGCGCCATGATCCGTTATATGGGACTGCCGAATGCCTATCAAATGCTTTTTCTCATGACGTTTCTCGTGGGCGTCTTACAGATAATTTATGGAGTTATTAAGCTGGGTAAGGTAATCGATTTCGTATCTCATACTGTCTTGATTGGGTTTACGGCCGGCGCCGGTATATTGATCGCCCTAGGTCAAGTAAATACACTCTTGAGCATATCAATCAAAAATTCAGCTGAAATGTCCACTATGGAAAAGATGTACTACATCATAACTCATATCAACCAAACTAACTACTATGCCTTGGGACTGGGGGTAATGACGATGGCGATTATTGTCATCTGCAGAAAGATCAGCAAAAACCTGCCCGGTGCCTTAATTGGGATTACCGTACCTATCTTTTTTATCATCGTGTTTGCTTTGGAAAAGAAAGGCGTCAAACTCACGGGTACGATTCCTTCCGCCCTACCCCCCTTTAAAATGGTAGAATTCAGTCTGACTTCTGCAAAGAATATATTCAGTGGGGCGTTTGCCATTTCCATCATAGGCTTGGTCGAAGCTATATCGATCTCCAAAGCCATTTCCACGAACACACGCCAAAAAATCGATTCGAATCAGGAATTCATCGGACAGGGTATCTCCAATATAGTGGCCTCCTTCTTCCAATGTTTTCCTTCCTCCGGTTCCTTCTCACGTTCAGCCATCAATTATGTCAACGGAGCAACCAGCAGATTCTCAGGAATCCTGTCCGGCGTGTTTGTAGCTCTAGTGCTTCTCTTCTTTGCTCCCTATGCCAAATATATACCCAGTCCCTGTCTTGCCGGAGTCCTAATCGTGACTGGATACAACTTGATCGACCAGAAAGAAATTAAGAAGGTGGTCAAAGCAGGTCTATTCTCTTCAGATTCGATTGCCATGTGGGTCACAGCTGTCTTAGTTATTGTACTTCTAAACCTCGATTATGCAATTTATGCAGGGATTGCCTTGTCCATTGTCTTGTACCTGAAGGATACTAACAAAGCACCGATCAAATTTCTGATCCCATCCCAAGGAAAGGATTCTCAAATTATTGAACACGAAGTTAAATCAGTCAATAATAGTGTGGATGTCTTAGTTATTCAATTGGAAGGAAATCTTTACTTCGGCGCAGCCTCGGACCTCGGAGAAAAACTCGAAAGTATCGTTACTAAATCCAAGGTGTTCATCCTAAGAATGAAGTATGTTACGACCATCGATTTAACCTCGCTTAGTGCGTTGACAGTTTTTATCAGGAACGTAAGGGAAGCTGGAGGAACCATCATCATCAGTGGGGTAAAGTCAGATTTTGACTTAATGCTTAAGAAATCTAATCTTGATACTGTCATTGGCCTTGATAATATCTTCATGTCGGAAAACGATGTGTTCGCTTCCTCCACTAACGCCTTAGAGAGAGCAAGAACGGCTCTAACCTTCGTTGATAATGCCAATAAATTGGCAGCGGGCTATAATTGATTCTGTTTGGACTAAAGCGAAAAACCGTCCCACTGCAGGGACGGTTTTTCATCTTTTTCAGGTTAGTTTTATCCCGTGGGCACATTCAAGAAAATAAAAGAGATGATCGCCACCCAAAAGTGGGCGAAGATCATCTTTGAACGAATGTTATTATGAAAATCAACTAGATTCTCAAAAAAAATTCCCTCCGACTTTGCTGTCCCGGAGGGACAAAGAGGAGTATTCTTACATGAAAAAGAGTGGAAGGAACTATAAGCTCCTTTCATCCATTATACAATATTTAAGTCCGTTTAGCTTAGGTTTAGCTTAGCTTTGGCCTTGGTAAGTTAAGGTAAAAGCTTAATCACCATTGCCGACTCTTGGTCTGTACATCCCCGTCCATTCTTAACCAGCCTTGTTCCAGAATGTTTACATTTCTAATTGTATCTGAACTATCTTTTTCTAAGACGCCTTTAAATATATATTCGTCTGCTAGGTGAAGACTTTCGATCACTCCGCACGACACCATAAAATGACCATCTTGATCAGCGCTAAGTTCTGGACTATAGGGTTTATCCAGATCTAAATATGCTTCATAGGTTTCATATAGCGACCAAATTTTAGATTCTAAAAGACCAGAACTGTAAATGATAGGTAGTTTAAGGGACTCGAGGGCTTCCTTACGTCCAATAAGATAATTATGCGAGAAATACTTTTTAGTTAGTTTTTCTACGATATCGTTAATTTTTTGCTCCTCAAAATTAGTATCCAAATGTCTAATAAGCAGTTTTTTAGCAACATCCTTAATTAATAAATAGGAACGATAGAGACTACCAATGGCTAAGGGCTGAACAGAATCCAGCAAGCGGAGAAAAACTTGAACCATCGCTTCTTCATTAACAATTCCTAAATTTTTTGTGACTGAGAAAAAAGAGTAAATATCTTCTACGCTAACCGGAAGTCTGGCGGTTGAATTGAGAGGATCTTGGGGATTAAAGATGCTCGTAACATTAGGATCAATTGGGCTCAACTCACCTGTTCTATTCATAACGATTTCTGAAGCTCCCAGAGCGATCAAAGTACCCGCACTATACGCCTTATACGGAACTAATATGGAAAATTGATCAGTAAATTCATAGATAAGATCGACAAGTCTCAAAGCTGTTAAAACATCCCCACCTTTGGTAAATAGAAATAGATCTAATTTTTTAACTGGACCTAAACTAACTAAATGCTTATAAAATACTGGAATTATATCTGGGGCTACCCTTGTACTGATACTTTGTCGGTCTGCACCTATGTAACAGATAATTTTTGTACCTCTAAGTTCTTCCAATTCTTGAAGAAGGTTTTTCCTATGATTTGTCATGTATATCCCTTTCTATTGATGCAGTATTTCTTTGTATTATTTTAAAACTCCAAGTTAAATATTCTCTTTTACTTCTGAATATTTATTGGAATTTAGTTAATACTACATCAGGTGGAAACACCAAATAAATTATCGGAGGTAAGTAAATGCAATTTAGCAACAATTCAACCAATCAATATTCTGGTCAAGTAGGTCAAATTCGACTCACCCCAGTCGCTAGCAATTTTTCCGGTGCAGGAACAACTGTCACATATGGTTTGCAATCTACCAATGTTAATGCCTTTAATACTGGTAGCACTTCTTCAGGAATGTGGGTCAATCCTCAAAAATGGAATACCCAGACTTTAGCAAATAATTATTCAGGCAACTCATCCGGACAATTTAGCCAAACTCCGAATTTTGTCTATAACGTATCCGCCGGTCAGTTTGGCCAGACCGTAAGTGGGAATTGTATCTATTCAAAAGGGATGCTTCAACCCAGTGTCGACATTTCCGAAACCTCAAGCGATGTAATGGTAGCTGCTTATCTATCAAATGCAGTACTGAATGATATCAGCCTCAATGTAACGGATAATTCTGTTACGATTTCCGCATCAGCTTGGACCGGTAACGAGCATTTAGTCCTCAACAGAACTATCGCTTTACCAACAAGCATCCGAGCGGAATCAGTCGACGCCAGTTTTCAAAGCGGCGTTCTAGAAATCAGATTGCCAAAAGCCGATAAAGGTGTCCGGACAAGAACAACAATTACTCCTGATACAGTTTAGATTAGTCCGAAAATAGCTTAGTAAAGCAGGAACCCCCTTTAAGAAATAGAGGGGAATTCCTGCTTTATGCTTGTCGCTGGTCGGATGGGATATTAGTCAAGGTCCCTTCTGCATATCCGATATGCCAAGTTTTTTCCTCCGAACAGGCAGAATACCAGATACGAAATTTGGGCGGATTTCCAGGTTCCCGAACAAAACTGCTCCGATAAATGTAACCATTGTCCCATTGATCTCCACCGCCGGATTTAAGTAATGGTCCTTGAAGCGGCATACCAAGCTTCTTCGGTTGTGACATCGGTGCAGTTGCGTAGAACAATTGAGAATCTTTCATCGTTCCTTGTTTAGGCCATCCTGCAATTAAAAATTCAATATTTTGTTCAGAATGATTAGGTTTAGCAACTATATGCCAAGGAATATATCCTCCATTCCAGGTATCCCAGGGAGCACTACAAGGTTCTCCTGAACTCCAGGTCATGCCATCTGTCGATGAATAAAAGTGCATTGCCAAATTTCCGTCAGTAGTCCACATATACCACTCATTTGCATTTTTTCGCCAAACTGTTGGAGATAGAACTAAACCAGTTTGGTAGTCCCATGCCTTTTCAAGGCAGAGAATTTTATCACTTTGCCTATAATTTGAACTTATTTTTTTAACCCATATTTTTTCATAAACATCCCTGCAATATTCGCGCCAGTAGAGGATTAATATGTTCTGATCCGGATCATAGACCAATTCCGGATCAGAATTATAGTTACCACTTATGAAACCTAAGGGCTTAGCAGCTAGAGGATTTTTAATATTTGGTTGATTCTTCCAATTCAGACCGTCCTTACTGACCAAAAGGCACGGATTCTCAAAGGCACTATTGAAGTTGGGATAAGGAGTAAGTGCCATCCAATAACGAAATTCTCCCCAAGTATCAATCCCATATTCTGTTTTAAAATCGATGACACTCGGATGAACTGTTTGGCCGGAATTATCGTAGGTTGGGGTTACAATTTGATTAATTGCATTATTAAAAGGTTTGTTCATTATAAGATGAGGTTGGGGTGATTGGACTTCATCAGCAATAACTAGCGCTGGTTGATGTCGTATTACCTTTGCGTCATTTTTTATTGAAAAGAAACCAAAGAAATAACCACCGGCCACAATTCCGATCAATCTTTTTAGGAAGGTTCTTCTCGTTTCTATCTTGGTCAGGCTAGGGTCCGAAGCTGCCAACTCTGATGTCTTCGAATTGCTTTTAAATGCAGCAAGTATTTTTTCGCTCAGCATTTTTTTGCCTCCCAACAATACTACCGCGTTGGTGCTTTACCTCCTACCACATTTTATGTTAGTTGCGTTAGTTAGAACTCGCGAAGCAGTAACAGTGTTTTACTTACCCTCCATGATATGTCACTAAATGCCAAAGTATCAACACCAAATTTCTTCCATTTCCTTGAAAGCCATCCTTCTGTAGGACGAATTTTTCTCTGGAGGCTAGTGCGCCTGACGCCAAGTTATTGTTCTTTCAACTTCTGAATATTTTTAAAAATTTAGTAGATACTAACTGTGGTATCGGTTTGGTAAATAAATCGAATTTCGGGAGGTAAACAAATGCAATTCAGTAAAAGTCAAGCTAACCAATCTTCTGGACAATCGGGTCAAATTCGACTTACCCCAGTTGCTAGCAATTTTTCTGGTTATGGGACATCTGTCACTTATGGTTTACAATCTACTAATGTCAATGCTTTTAATTCTGGTAGCCCTAATTCTTCGGGCATGTGGACCAACCCTCAAAAATGGACTACACAAACTTTAGCAAATAATTACGCAGCGATCCCATCAGGACAATTTGGATTAACGCCAAATTGTGTTTGTGGAGTTTCAGCTGGACAATTTGGCCAGAATGTTAGCGGAAATTTTATTGGCGGACAGTATTCTAGAGGAATGATTCAGCCAAGTGTAGATATCTCCGAGACCTCAAGTGATGTAATGGTAGCTGCTTATCTATCAGATGCTGTACTAAATGATATTAGCCTCAACGTAACGGATAATTCTGTTACAATTTCTGCATCAGCTTGGACTGGTAATGAACATTTAGTACTCAATAGAACGGTCGCGTTACCAACAAGCATTCGAGCAGAGTCAGTCGATGCCAGTTTACAAAGTGGTGTCCTAGAAATTAGATTGCCTAAAACCGATAAGGGTGTCAGGACAAAAACAACAATTACTCCTGACGCAGTACAATCCTAAAAACCGAAAGAAGAAAGCCCTTGGCCAAAACGGCCAAGGGCTTTCTCTTTTTACCAGTGATAACCATAGTGATGATGACCATAAGGATAGCCCCATCCATATGGTGGGTATAACCCCGCTAGAGGATAATAATTATACCCCCAATGTCTAGGGTATCCCATACCATGATCAAAATATCCACCATGTCCCCAGTATCCCTGGTGTCCATGTCCCATTCTATAACCATCCATATTTGTTTCAACTCCTATCACCATTTTACATTCCATATTATGGTAATATAAGTTTGTCAGGTGCCTGGTCCACTAGTAATCTTAATTTAAATC
>OMOF01000453.1:969-1213 GCA_900290375.1 Candidatus Desulfosporosinus infrequens | reverse complement strand
TTCGACCTCGATGTTTTTTCCTTCTCATTTGGGCAAACTTCACCCTTTCTTATTTTCTGAACGATCAACCCGAAGGGAGCATTCAAGAGATTACTATATTGCCGTGCTTTGAAGTCTCAAGTTTAAGCGGAGACGCAGGCAGCTTGCCCTAACTCGGATTTTTGTAATTCCTGAATGATAGAATAGATGTGTTTTTTAGTCTCTTTGTCTAATTCCTTGCGAAGCAGTCGGGAGAAGTTCCCCT
>OMOF01000453.1:0-959 GCA_900290375.1 Candidatus Desulfosporosinus infrequens | reverse complement strand
TTTTGAATCATTTTGTTTGCTCCTCTCTCTCTTTACTTTGATGTTGTTGGTGTTATAATAAAGGAAAAACACGTTGCTGTATAGGGTTCTACACAGTAACGAATTATTTTTTTTTAGGAGGAAAGTATGTTTAAAGAGTTTTCTATACTCTGGCAGCAAAGCGACGATGAAATCAGGAAATTTATTAACGAATATGGGGGCCTTGGTATTCATCAGTTCAAGTTCCGTGGCCCAGTCGTAATACCAAGCGGAGATTTTTTCTATATCGAACGGGACACTTTCATGCTCCGTCCTATAGGAGAGGTAGAGCCTATAAAGCGAGAGACGGCGGATGATATACGACTTGAAAGCAAGAAGATGTTTTCTTTTATATCGCTCAATCAAGTGCTAAAAGATAAAAATGCTCCCAAAGTAAAGGAGACGATGAATGACTTTCTTAAGGTTTGGAACCGCCCTTTATTGGAAAACCCGGATATCGATGATTGGATACTTCTTGATTTAACAGTACCTATGGAGCTAGAAAATATCTTTTCAAGCTTATTAACTCGTATTGAACTCATAGTAAAGCTAGAGCGTAAAAGCCCTGAGCTTTCAGAAGACAAAAAACGTCTTTATTTCAAAGAACAATTAGGAGGCTTGGACATTAAGCCAATATGTCTTTTAGCAGCAATATGGTATGCATTGATCTGTGAAATTTCCATTAAAGGCCATGCAGTGGGATTCTGCCATTTTTGTGGAAACCTTTTTATATCAAAACATAAGAACACTAAAACCTGCTGCACAGAACACCAAAAAGCACTTAAACAACGCGCATACCGCAGAGTACTTGGCGCAAGCGATCAACTGGGTCGGCCTGGGAAGGACAAAACGAGGAAGGAGTGACTGATCCGTGTCCGGCAATCTTAATGCCAGAGAAAGTTCATTAAAAAAACCTACGAGCAGCGGCGCCCATAGGTTTA
>OMOF01000425.1 GCA_900290375.1 Candidatus Desulfosporosinus infrequens | reverse complement strand
CCCCCGAAGACGGACTTCGGAGGCCTTTTCCGACCCGAGAAAAGAGGAATTTTGGTCATGCAGCTATTGCCCAGTTTATGGTATACTATTAATAAGATAGTGAAAGGTGGCGCTAGCGATGGTAAGTAATATTCAGAAGGTTATGGAACTCATCGAAACATTAACTCCAGATGAAAAAAAGTTAATATATAAGAAAATGAACGATGAGATTAACGGCAAGCTGCTGAACTTCCTTGATGTGATAAATGAGCGGGCAGAGAGAATGCCTATCTCAGTGGACGATATCACTAAAGAAGTTGAGGAAGTCAGGAATACTAACTATGGAAAAATATAAGGTTGTAGTTGACACAAACATCTTTGTAAGTGCTTTTCTCGGAAGTAAGAACGCCAAGCTAATTGTTAGGGATATATTCTCAGAACAGCATCAAATTGTAATGTCACATGAACAGCTTCAGGAAATAAAGGCAGTCCTCCTCCGCCCAAAATTTAGCAAGTACATTCACCCTAATGAAGTGGACGAATTCCTTAGCCTTTTAAGTTTGAAAATAATAGTACCTTCCAACTACGGAAAGATAAGTGACTGCCGAGATCCAAAAGACAACATGATACTTGAAGCTGCAGTATATGGAAACGCAAATTTTATTATATCTGGTGATGAAGATTTGCTAACATTAAACCCATATCGCTGGATAAAAATATTAAGCCCAATTGCATTCATCAAACATTTTTATGAAATCGAGTAAAATCTCTTTTGAATGTAACTCAACCACATCGCGTAACATATTAGAATCCCTGGAAATGCCAAACTTTACTGGCTTCCAGGGATTCTTGATATTTATGTATAATTTGTCGAATCTTGAGGGGGTCAGACCCCTTTAGGGAAGGCTGACCGGATGGGAGGCCTTCCCTCGAGCATTACGCCGAGTAGTTTGATAGTTCTGCTTTGAGCTTCTGCACAGTTTCTAGGGGCAAATCGGTTATCTCAGCAATGTCTTCTATAGACAATCCCTTTTTCAGTGCGTTTCGGGCTGCCTCCAACTTACCTTCTGCCTTACCTTCTGCCTTACCCAGAACCTTGCCTTCTTCTCTTATCCATTCTTCAATCTGGGTCATGTTTAACACCTCCAGTAATTTTCTCTTATATTCTTCGGGTAAGAATTTGTCAGTTATGGCTATGATTGACCCTATAACAAAGTCGGTTAATTTGGAATTAGCTGATTTGGCCAATTGAGCGGCTTTAATAGTCATCTCCGCTACGGGTTGTTGACTCTTCATGACCACAGGTAAGACCGTGGGCATGATGTCCACAATCTTCGCTGTCTTTAGTCCGAATACCTCCAGCGACTTGTCCTTGAACATCGCTACAGTAGCCTTCATGATAATATCGTTATTATGCCCACTGATCTCCATCTCCAATACTATCACCAACCCCTTTGAAAATATTATACTATACCCTAAACGGTTAAACTACAGTTTAAGTTTTAATTCAGAAGCGCATATGGCCTTGTTGCGAGTATATTTACTCCCTTTCAGCGAATATAGCACAACTACATCGAGGAATATTCAAGAATCCCTGGAAATGCCTGATTATACTGGCTTCCAGGGATTCTTTTGAATTGTCATTCGACAAATTGCGGGAAGTACCAGGTA
>OMOF01000533.1 GCA_900290375.1 Candidatus Desulfosporosinus infrequens | reverse complement strand
TTAATATCAATTTCTTCCTGACTTGGTTCGGTTACACAATGACTCTTGTAATAGGCGGTAGAACGAGGCAACCCTAAAAGTTCACACTGGTGCTTAATCGTGATCTGTAGGTTGTCGGCCTCAATTAGTTCCTTCTTTTCCGTATTTCTGAGACTTGCTCTTGTTTTTTTTTGAGCCAGTTCACGTCGACCGTCAGCTGACCAATCTGATTGATGAGATCCTCCTTCTCAGAAGAATGCTCTTTCTTCAGCTGCTCGACCTCCGTGTTCTTTTTGTCGAACACAGCTGGCATATTCTCAATGAACTCCGTCTTCCACCGACTGATGAGTTGTGGACTGACTCCATAATTGGTGGCTATCTCATTCAGCGTACTTTCTTCTCTTCAGAAGTGTCGAGATAAAAACAAGATTGAAGAAGCTTTTCGAGAAATGAAATCGCAACTGTCTTTACGCCCCATCTATTTGACACGGCCGGAGCGAGTGAAAGCCCATGTGACCATATGCGTCATGGCTTACTTGCTAATAAACTCGATCGAGATGATGCTAAGAAAAGCAAAATTCACACTATCGTCTGAAGAGTTACTAAGACAGGTGAGTAGTTGCCAATTAAGTCAGGTCGGCTTGAAAAAATCTCCTCAACGCTCGTTAACTATTACGGAGATGACTGAACAGCAGCAACAATGGGTCAAGTTGTTTCAGTGCGAGAAAATGATAAGACCGAAAATGATCGACCAATTTAACAAATTTCTTCTTTAAAATAAGTTGTAGTGACAAAACTTTAGTTTACATATGGTCTAAAGCCTTGCTACGCCTAGTGCTGGAAGAAAATGTCGCCAAACTCGGGTTATAAATGTTTGCAAAATATTATTTACCTTTAGAAATTAGGATAGTGGTGCTATTTCTCTTTTTGTCCAGGCGGGATGCTATAATATAGCTGAGGTGCGAGCTGCGAAGCAGCACGCAAATGCGTGATGTTTCCTCTTGGAAATGGAAGTAATTCTATTTCCATTAGTAAGTTATTAACATATAGTAGGGAAATCCTATCAGGTAATACCTAACCAGTAGCTTGTACCTAGTTCCTGGAAGCCGGAATGGTAACATTAGGTTTAAGCGTAGGGCGGGGAGCAAACGAGCCGAAACGAAAGTGAAGCTATAGAGCCACGAAATTATTATCCAAACGAAGAGGCCGATACTGTCTTAGTGGTAGCAGGCAAAATCATGCAAATCGTAATGGTGAGATTTGTATGACTCTTCCGGGGTGGGGTCTGAGGGCTTGGCGAGTTTGATGATAAGTATGTTAATAGAACAGCTGAGGTCCTATAATGTCTGAGAACCAGTATGCGAAGTCAAGCAAGGGAACGAGCAAGATGAGCAAATGCATTATAGGAAATCCGACTAACTCATAGTACCGCAGAAGTCTGTGAAAGCAGATGGAGGGAAGGGGTTAGCATAACATAGCTTCAAGTAAACGTGGGATGGTGCAGACAGGAGAGCTGAAGAACATTATTAACGAGTTGCTTGGAATACAATTCAATGTAGAAAAGGCTAGACAAGATGGAAAGGTTCAAAACCTTGCTTCATACATCAATGAAACGACGCTGATAGCCAGCCATAAGGAAATGGATGGAAAGAAAGCCAAGGGAATTGATGGAGTAGCAAAGGAAGATTATTCTGTCAACCTAAAAGCAAACGTAGAACATTTGGTCAAACGAATGAAAAACGGAAGCTATAAACCAGAACCTATAAGAAGAGTGTATATTCCAAAAGATGGAAGCAACAAAATGAGGCCATTAGGGATATCGTGCTATGAAGATAAACTAGTTGAGAGCATAATAGCGCAGATATTAACGATGGTATATGAGCCTAAGTTCTATAATGAGTCCTTCGGATTCAGACCAAACAGGAACTGTCATCAAGCGGTCAGAGAAATCATAGAAGATGTGCAATACCACAAGGTCAATTACATTGTGGAAGCAGATATTCGCGGATTCTTTGATAACGTAGACCATGAATGGCTGATAAAATTCTTGGAACATGATATAGCTGATAAGAAATTCGTAGAAATAATCAAGAAGTTTCTTAAAGTCGGAATCATGGAAGATGGTAACTTTCTGGAAAGTGAACGAGGCACTCCGCAGGGGAATGGAGCTTCGCCAGTACTTGCAAACATATATCTGCATTATGTACTAGACATGTGGTTTGACGTTAAAGTAAAACGACAGTGTCAAGGCGAAGCGTATTTAATCAGGTACTGCGATGACTTTGTATGTTGTTTTCAAAACAAATGGGAAGCAGAAGAGTTTTATCAAAGGCTAATCGAGAGATTTAAGAAGTTTGAATTAGAATTAGCCTTAGAGAAAACAAAGATATTGGAATTCGGGAGGTTCGCAAAGCGGGATAGAGCAAAGCGCGGATTAAGGAAACCCGAAACTTTTGACTTTTTAGGATTTACATTTTATTGTAGCGAAGATGGTAAGAAAGAATTCTTTCGGTGTAAGGTTAAGACGAGTAAGAAGAAATTTCGAAGCAAAGTCAAGACAATGAAAGAATGGATTAGGAATAATCGAGTAATGCCAGTAGGTGAACTGATTAAGAAGATTAATCAGAAAATTAGGGGACACTATCAGTATTACGGAGTAACCGATAATACAAGAGGTGTGAAGAGTTATCATAATGTAGTCAAGTGGCAACTATTTAAATGGCTTAATAGAAGAAGTCAAAGAAGAAGTTACACGGTTGATACTTTTTTCAATGGACTGCTGAAAACTTTTCCGTTATTAGAGCCGACAATAAAAGTGAGCTTATTCTATAGATGAACAAATATGATGTGAAGAGCCGTATGCCTTAATAGGGCACGTACGGTTCCGTTGAGGAGCATGGGCGGAAACGCCCGTGTTTACTTAAGAGGAGGGGATTGACGTGGAGCTATACAAGAGTTGGCCCCAAGTCCCAAAGAACCTGAAGTCGGAAACATGGTTTA
>OMOF01000108.1 GCA_900290375.1 Candidatus Desulfosporosinus infrequens | reverse complement strand
GATCTGATAGTGTAGGTATACACTGCTGATATACTATGGCATAATACATAGGAGAGGTTAGAGAGATTAAAAACTAAGAGCTGTTCGGATTAATGCCGAGGTTGAACAGCTTTAGTCCATGGAGAAGAAAATAATGAGTAAGGATCCAGAAGGAAAAAGGAACCGTTTAGGAATTATGGGGGGAACCTTTGACCCAATTCATTATGGGCATCTGGTTGCTGCGGAAATGGCGCGTTGTGAGTTTGATCTAAGCACGGTATTATTTATACCAAGTGGGACGCCACCACATAAAAATAGTCAAGACGTCTCAGCTGCAGATTTACGATATGAGATGGTAGCACTCGCCATCAAGGATAATCCGGCGTTTGATCTTTCGGCTTTGGAAGTTGAGAGAAAAGGACTATCTTATACAGTGGAAACGTTGCGCATTTTACGCCGCACTTGGCCGGAGCATGAACTGTATTTTATTACGGGCACTGACGCTCTCCTCGAAATCTTTTCCTGGCGTGAGGCGGAAGAAATTTTAACGATGATACAATTTATCGGCGCTGCACGTCCTGGGTTTGATGCAAGTGATTTTCTTCTTAAGGTTGAACAAGAACATCCGGAAACTCAGGAGAAGATTCATTATTTAGAAGTTCCCGCCTTAGCGATTTCCTCGACTGATATTCGATTGCGGGTTCGGCACGGGCAACCGATTCGTTACCTTTTGCCGGAACCAGTTCGTATCTTTATCCAACAACACGGGCTTTACGTCACTGAGTGAATCAAACATCTGAAAAAAGTGCTAGAAAAGTACGAGAAAAGTACATAGTTCAGTGTTTTGTAGCGAGTTCGCATACTCTGTTTGGATTTGATCATACTAAAAAAGATCAAAGAATCAATTCAAAGAGGTGGGTAAAGCTATGACAACAACACTTTATGTCGGAAATCTCCCGTGGAATACTACAGCAGACGAACTTGGTCAATTTTTTAGCGAATATGGACAGGTTGACAGTAGTCGGATTATCACCGATCGTGAAACTGGCCGCTCTCGTGGGTTTGGCTTTATCGAAGTCGAAGAAGCCGATGCGCCACGTATGGCTGAAGAACTCAATGGCAAGGATTTTGGTGGACGGCCCCTCACAGTGAATGAAGCCAAACCGAAGCAAATGTAAAGCAAAAGCAAGTAGGAGTGCAAGCGGGGACGGTTCTTGCTTGCATGCTTGCTTGTGAGTGCAAGAGGGATGCAAGTAGGGACGGTTCTTGCTTGCGCGTTATTATTTCGCTACTTGCACGATGTATGCAATATGGAGCGCAAGGATAAGCAGAGAAACGTGTGGTTTAGTGATTTGGGTAAACGTTAGGAGTATTTTTAGGAATGTCTTGTGCAATTTTTAACGTAAATCTGAAAAGAAGGTTTATTAATGAGGGTTAGTGTTTAAGATAAAAGAGTAGAGTCAAATGAAAATTAGAGCGTAAAGATGTAAAAATGAGATAAAAGGGGAGCGGGAGAAACGTGATATTACGGGTTGAAGAGGTGTATGTTTTAGCGACTCGTGTTCTTACCGAAGAGCGATTGAAGCATACGTTGGGCGTTGCTGGTTGGGCCGAAGAGTTGGCTAGACACCATGGTTTGGATCCGGTTAAAGCTCGTTGTGCGGCGTTAGCGCATGATTTAGCCAAAGGGATTCCTATAGAGGATCAATTGAGTTTAGCACGTCGCTGGAATTTGCTTAAATATCCGGAAGATGAACAATATCCTTATGTTTTACATGGGTCTTTGGCGGCTTATTGGCTGGAACATTATTTCAGGGTAGACGATACTGAGGTCCTGGCAGCGGTTGCGAGTCATACGTTAGGGAGGCCAGGAATGTCCCCTTTGGAGATGGTTATTTATAGTGCTGATTTAACCGAACCCAGCCGCGACTTTCCAGAAGTGGACAAGTTGCGACAATCCTTGTATGATGATTTAGAAAAGGGTACGTTTGAATGTGTTAAAAGCATTTTGATATACTTAAGAGAAAGTAATCACCCAATTCATCCCTTGACCCAATTGACCTATGAGGATTTAAAAAGGAGGCAAACTATTGGAACTGAATCAAAAAAAGCTTAATGAAATTGTTAGTATTGTCGAAGACAAAAAGGGTGGAGATATTTCCCTATTGAATTTAAAGGGAATCTCGATGGTCACTGATTATTGCTTGATTGTGACAGGGAATACGACTACTCAAGTTAAAGCGATCACGAACTATTTGGAAGAGAAGTTGCCAGAGATCGGAGTGCCAGTTTTTCATCTGGAAGGGTTACCGACGGCTAAATGGGTTTTGATGGATTGTGCCGGCGATCTGGTTATTCATGTCATGACCCCTGAGCAACGTGAATTTTATCAACT
>OMOF01000008.1 GCA_900290375.1 Candidatus Desulfosporosinus infrequens | reverse complement strand
CCTTTGGCCATACTTCGTGTTGATACATATTCGATTACTAGTTTCCCGCCAACTGGACGGATACTTTTGATTTCAAGTTTCTTGTTTTTCACGACGCCCTCAAAAGCCCGTTTGGACACATAAAGGACTTCTCCGTCACTCTCTCCTGGTATTTGCAAACGTATAGCTCTAAAGGCCATCTTCAAAATCCGCCTTTGCTGCATCGATTGGATTCCATTCCTTACGCTTGTCCGATTCAACCGCCAGTCCAGGTCTGCTCGGAGGGGCTATACATAAGTCGTCCAAAAGCTCACCGAACTGTTTCTTGCCAAGAAGCTGTGTCATGTCCGTTATACAAAGGAGTTTCTTAGTATAAATCTGGGCCTCGTCATAATTGCCAGTCGCCAACACCCGGTCTGCGATCGCGGCTTCATCGGTATATTTCCGTTTACTTTTAACTTCAACTACCTTGTAACCTGACCACTGTTTACCATGATTTATGGCTTCCTTTTCTGCATACGCCCAGACGTCTTTTACCCAAGCTTCCAGCTCATTCGCTTGTGCCAGAACCTTGGATATTTCAGCATCCGTTAACAAGTCAGGCTCCTTGAAGTCCATTTTGGCGAGTTTTAGATTGGCATTAGCCCGTTCTCTGCATTGGCTTCTTGCCCGACAGTACTTGCAGTGATCGCCGGATATAAAATCGCCCTCACCTTTAAAGGCGAGCTCGGCCTTGGGCTTTAGTTCTGTTTCTGCCCAATCAATAAGCTCGTCCACTGATAGCTCAAACGTGGATATATGGTCGAGCCGGGGCTGGCAAATGATCAAACGCACAGTTTTGATGTCATACAAGAAGCCGAACGCCTCTAATGCCCCAAGCGCGTACAACTTTAGCTGGGGATTATCCTCAGCCGACACCCGCCGCATGCCGTACTTAAGATCTACAAGATCGAGAATGCCATCGGACACGATAACAAGATCTCCGGTTCCGAATCCTGAATCACAGTAGTGGGAATAATCTAGTCTTTGCTCAACGAGCACTTGGGCATCACTCGACCTCGTATAAGCTTCAGCTATCAGCTCGTGGGCATAGTTAACATAAGCATCTGTGTAGAAATCCATTTCATTAGAACAGGTTGGTTTTTTAGTTTTGAGCTTCAAAAACTTACGAAGTTTATGCTCTGCCAATGCATGTGCGGCTGAACCTTCCTCCGCTGCTGGGCTAGTTTCGTTTTCAAACGTCTCCTCAAGTCTGGCAGAAGGAGCGCAGTTCAGCCAACGATGAGAGCTTGACGCAGATAATAATGCGTGTTCAGCCATTAAAGGGCCTCCGCTTCCTTTAAAAAGTCAGCGTATTTCGCAGGATCAAGCTTCGTCAGGTTGACCGTACCATATCTCTTGAGTAATTCCTGAATCGCATCTTTTTTGCCAGCCTTGTTCTTGGTGGTTAGCACTGCACGAATTTGCTCAGCGGTTATTGGAGTTTCCTCTCTGGCTGGGATCGAAATTTCCTTCTCAATAGGATCAGGTTCGGCTGTAGGTTCTATTACCCCCACCGATGCCAGGGCCTGTCCATCGAGAGTAAGGGGTGTGACCTTTCTATCTTCCAAGGCCGCCGCCAACCTGTCCATAGCCGCGATTAACTCATCCGCTTTGTCGATCGTAATTTCAAGCTTGTTCAATGCTTACCCCTCTTTTCGCAAATAGATTCATAAAATAGGCCTGCCCTTTCACCGTGACCATTGCAGTTTTCGAAATACGAACGTCTCCATTCGGAAACTCAAATATATCTTCCTTAATAACAAGTAGACCCGCTTCCAAAGAGCGCTGGGTTGGCGTATTTCTACTGAAGCCTGACATAAGATAACCATTTTGCCTTAACCACTCGAAAAGCCGTGTTTGCCCAATGTCAGTGCCATTTTTCTGAAGAAGTTTAGCAAGATCACCAATATAGATCGTATCTTTTGTGGCTTCTAGCGCATTGGCAAAGTCGACCTTAGGCTTGTCCACCTCAATTTTCTGCTCGAGCGCGGCAATCTTCTCTCGCTCTGATTTAATTTCGGAGAGAAGCCTTATTCCGAAATCTGGACTGCTGAGCATATTTTCCAGGGCAACGTCGGTTACATATATGCCGCGCCTTCTAATTTCTTTTAAGATTTGTTTGACTTGCCGCTTGAATTCTTTGGCTATGGGTTTACGGCTTTGAAATAAGACTTCATAGAGACCATCTTCGGTTAGAAACCACATTTTACGGCCCTGACCTGACCACGAAATTGTCTCGGTCAGCTTTTCGTGATCATCAACCATAGTAACCATGTCATTGACCTTATTTGGATCGTAGTCAATCCAATCCGCTACATCTTTCGCGAGAAACAGTGGATTTTCCGGATCTCCGTAAATCTTGAAGTCTTTGCCAAGTACGTCTCTTTGTTCAAAAACTATTAAATCATCGCTCATAAGGCGTTTCTCTCCTTTCACATCGATATTGAATTGTAATGCCGTTTCGTTTTGCAACCTCTATTTCACCAGACATTCCATCTGAAACCCTGTCTCCAAAAACCCATAGTTCCTGACAATATTTCAGAAGTTCCAGTCCCATTTGCAGCCCTAATTCACGTTCTTCCGAAATCTCGTCGTCGAGAAACTGGGTAAATATAATATGAGGCGCGAGGGGCACAACCCCTTGAGTTGCTGCAAACCTGCAATATCCAACTGCTTTGGCAATATTTCTTTCGGTATCCCCCCGCAGAGGTGAACAGATATAGACCAATTTAATGGGATTCACCCTCTTTCCGTTAAACTCGCGACACTTTCATTGGGAAATTGGTGAAGCAGTCCGGCCAAAATGACCCGACCGACTCCTCTCCGACCACTTAGGGCATTAGATAAGGTACCAGGTCTAACTCCAATAGTTCTGGCAAGGGCGTTTTGGCTAATGCACTGTTCTCTCAAGATGGCGTTGATTTTTCTCTTAGATAATTTCATGTTTTATTGAACCTCCTGCAATTTCTTTAATAACTTAGCCAACTTCTCATCGGCACTGGACTTCTCTGGAGTACATTCCTTAACTACAACGTTCACTGGGGTTGGGGTGGTGATTGTAATCTTGATGGTTTGCATTTTGTCGCCTCCTTCATTTTTTGAGGCCGTAAAAAGTGCCTCTATATATAGGTCAGGAGAATAGCGATAGTAAACCCCCAAAATCAAAAATATTTTTTCAGCTGAACATAGATCTTGTTCAAGCGATTGTTACAAGCTTGTTTTGTAATTCCTAACTCTTTGGCAACTGATACAATCGGATTGCCTTCAAAGAAAACCTTATGAACCAGTGCCTGTTGTTGGGGTAGGAGCATTGCGATTGCTTTATTTAAAACTTCATGTTCGAGGCTACTGAACACCTTTTCTTCAATATCCTCAGATAAATCTTCCAATACTTCCAGCTTGTCGTTAGCATCACTGTAAGACTTATGCCTGCGAGTTTCTCTTTGGTCGCTGTTGTAAATAGCCCTGTCCAGTTCAATTGACACCTCACCGATTTCGTCTGGCACTTCAATTTCTACAATTTCCCCAGTTACAAATTCGTACTTAATATTCATCTGTGCTCCT
This sequence comes from Candidatus Desulfosporosinus infrequens, assembly GCA_900290375.1. Taxonomy (GTDB): domain Bacteria; phylum Bacillota; class Desulfitobacteriia; order Desulfitobacteriales; family Desulfitobacteriaceae; genus Desulfosporosinus; species Desulfosporosinus infrequens. Next base: position 784 of record OMOF01000008.1, on the reverse strand, counting down.
CTTTTCTGCTGGGGATAGCTAGAAAAAAGGCAGCACTTAATAAAGCCAACAAAAAAAAGGCGCAGAGTATTGCTATTTTCTAGCTATACCCCGGCCTTGTGGTGGTTCGTGACCCCTAGTGGCTCAGTCAGTAAAGATTTTTTCAATATTTAATTCAAAACGCCGATCGGATTTAATGTTAAGTTACTCCTTCCGGCGGTTATATCTATAACAGTTGCTATGCTCTTAAATGCTCAGTTTCGTATTAATTTATGATCATCTTTGATTTGTTCTTCTTTTAGGAGATATTAACGTAGCCTCCAGTCTCTCATAATCAACCATTGAAATTCTTGTACATCTTACACAGGCCATCGAAGCATGGCCTTTCGCGTCTGAGTATGCAAAAACAAATTCTTTTCCACATGCTGGGCATGCCACCACGCCTTTAAGATCCATTTCTGTCATATCCATCTCTCCTCTCGTAATGAAGAGTCGTTATTTGACTTTGCTGAACACTCAAAACCGGAGATACCCAGAGCCTTCATAAGTTTGTAAGCCACACACCTTTAGTAAAAGTTCATTATACTCATTTACATCCTCCTCTGAATAAAAAAAGCTCCTGTTTGAAAACAAGGAACTTATACAGATTAAAGATACATAAATAGCTAGTAATAGGGCAAACTTTTGTTAAAAGTTTTTGGCTTTTAAACTTATAGTATTTACTATAAATCAATAGTACATGACAGGACCTATGCAGTTGGAGTAATTAATTGGAATAAGGCATCATGACAAAATAATTTTCTAA
>OMOF01000423.1 GCA_900290375.1 Candidatus Desulfosporosinus infrequens | reverse complement strand
GCGATCATCAATTGAGTTACAAGCGATTTGTAGTTTAGAGCCAAAATGTATTTATTCTGTGTTAATTTGTGTAATCTGTGGTTGAGTACCTGAGTACCTGAATAGTCACAAAAATAATGATTCGTAATTCAATTTGTAGGTATAATTTTTCACGGGAATCAAGGAAATAAGGTTGCCGATAGATAAACTCGGTCTGGGACTTTACAATCACTAAATGATCTTCTGGGCACCTTTCAGGTTATCATCGTTCTGCTTTTTAACAGATAATTTATTTCCGATTCCGTGCAAATTAGAAACTGTACCATAAAATTCAAGCTTATAATCGATTGTTTTAAGGTTTTCTTTTAAATCATCCATTTGTTTCAGAACCTCTTTACGATGGTCAATAAACATTTGCCTTCGGATTTCCAAGGTATCATCCCCTTGTAGACACCATTCAATATATTGCTTAATTTGTTTAATCGGCATTCCTGTGTTTTTCAAACAACAAATGAGTTTTAGCCAATCAAGATCACCGTCTGAAAACTCTCTATTTCCTGCTTTGCTCCGATCTACAAAAGGCAACAGACCTTCTTTGTCATAATAGCGTATAGTATGTGCCGTAAGATCGAACTTTTCAGCAACTTGGCTAATTGTGTAGCTCATATCTAAACTCTCCTCCATATTGATTATCTTGGATATCCGGATTTTTACTCAAAAAGCTCACTTTTAAATTACAGTAAAGTCTTCAAGATACTTTTGTCATTAATTCTTTAGAAAATAGAACTTGACTTAGAGTTCACTCGAGATGATAGTATCAGTATAAATCGCTTAATAATGAATTTCAAGTGATTTAATAAACAGTGAAGGATGTATAAGGACTTGGAAATGGTTTTGAAAGATAAAGAAGATCACCTAAATAATTTTAAATTAAGTAGATTGTTGGTTTTAGTTATGGCTGTAGCAAGTGGCATCACCGTGGCTAATATCTATTATATTCAGCCATTGCTTGTAAAAATAGCTGATAGTTTTCATGTGACTCAAGTTAGCGTAGGTTTCGTAGCCATGCTCACGCAGATCGGATATGCCCTCGGCATGTTGATTATCTTGCCTTTGGCGGATATTAAAGAAAAAAGACTTCTGATTATTATCATGTTGCTTTGCTCAGCTTGTTCCCTGATGCTTATGTATTTTTCTTTTAATATTACTGTGATTTCAATCGCGTCATTTGCCGTAGGTTTCACTTCTGTAGTGCCTCAACTGATCGTCCCCTTCGCAGCGCAGCTGGCCGAACCAAGAGAGAGGGGAAAGATCATAGGCACGGTTATGAGCGGCGTGTTAATTGGTATCTTAGTATCCCGTACTTTCAGCGGTCTTGTAGGAGAATATTGGGGATGGAGAATCGTGTATTTAATTGCGGCAGCTACGATGATCATCCTAGCAATTTTCTTAAGCAGACTACTGCCTTTATGCCCGCCCACTTCGAGCTTAAAATACAAAGAATTGTTCAAATCTATGGTGAGTTTGACAAAAAGCCTGCCTGTATTAAGAGAAGCATCTCTGAACGGAGCCCTGATGTTCGCAGCATTTAGCGCGTTCTGGACATCGCTTGTCTTCTTACTTGAGAGCTCGCACTATCATATGGGAGCTGATGCTGCAGGGTTGTTTGGGCTGGTTGGGGTAACAGGAGCCATGGCTGCTCCAATCGTTGGTAGGATAGCAGATAAAAGAAACCCTAAATTTACAGTAGGATTAGGGATGATTGCGGTAATCCTTTCGTATCTCTGTTTTTTTGCTTTTGGGTTCAAATTATGGGGATTGATTATCGGTGTTATTTTACTTGATTTGGGGGTTCAGTCATGTCAGATTTCCAATCAGGCCAGGGTTCACGCCCTTAACGATGGAGCACGCAATCGCATAAATACGGTCTATATGGTTTCGTATTTCATCGGAGGAGCTCTGGGCTCTTATTTGGGATCCTATAGCTATGCTCATTTTGAATGGTATGGAGTTTGCATCTTAGGACTCTTAACTCAACTGATAGCATTAGTCATTCATAAAAATTATAAAGTAAAACCATATATTGGGTAACAGGACGTTGATAATGTTGCTCAGAACCTTGAATAACCTTTCCAACTGCCCAATGTCTTCAGTGGTAACAGGTGGAAAGGTTAGTTTTACAAGGATATTTTTTTAAAAAGAGATTAATGGCTGTTAAATTGTAATTAACTCATATTCTTTGCTGCCTAGGCCCAGCTTTACCGCATGGTCAATTGCAACTTCCCAGTCAGTATTGGGGCTGATATCTTTAAAATGGTCATGATGTTCACGGACGCTTTTCTCGAGCAGACTGCCCGCCATGGCAGGCTGACGGTTTACCGCATCCGCGCAGGCAATATCCAGCGCAACCGGGTCAAAGGAGGCAAACATACCTATATTCGGAACAATCGGTACATCGTTCTCGGCATGACAGTCGCAGAAAGGAGATACATCAATTACCAAACTGACGTGGAAGTGGGGGCGCCCCTGCAGTACCGCCCAAGTGTATTCTGCTACTTTCTTATTCATAATTGCACTGGACGCATCCCAAGCAGGACGTATAGCGTCCATGGCGCAAACCCCAATACAGCGGCCACATCCAACACATTTTTCATGATTAATGGAAGCCTTCTGCTCAGTTAAGGTAATGGCAGTGTGAGCACAGATTTCAGTGCACATACCGCACCCTATGCAGTGTTCCTGAGAAACATTCGGTTTTCCACTGCTGTGCATCTCCATCTTACCTGCGCGAGAACCGCACCCCATACCTATATTTTTTAGTGCACCACCAAAACCAGCCAGTTCATGTCCCTTGAAATGTGTGAGTGAAATCAAGACATCGGCATCCATAATAGCATGACCGATTTTTGCTTCCGTTACATATTCCCCCTTCTCGACAGGTACCAAAATATCGTCAGTTCCTTTCAATCCATCGCCTATCACTACGTGACAACCGGTGGAAAAGGGAGAAAAACCATTGAGATAAGCAGAATCAAGATGGTCAAGCGCGTTCTTTCTGCCACCGACATATAACGTGTTGCAATCTGTCAGAAACGGTTTTCCCCCCAGCTCTTTCACAATATCCACCACGGTTTTGGCGTAATTAGGACGTAGATAGGCCAAATTACCCGGCTCGCCAAAATGAATCTTAATTGCTGCGTATTTTTTATTGAAATTAATTTGACTAATCCCTGCTGTCCTAATCAAACGGGTCAACTTCTGTTGCAAACTTTCATTCATCGTCACATGCATGTCCGTAAAATATACCTTAGATTTTTCCATACTTACTAACCTCCAAATTTTTTGCGATTTTAGGCATATGAAAGAAAATAACAAGTCAAAGATACCATGGATATTTTCTTGAATGTGCCTTAAGCCAAAGTTTAAAGAATACAAGCAAATTGTTCTGAATTTTTAACACCTAATAATTTAGAACTCAAACACTTTAGTTTTTTATATAAATAGCATAAACCTTAGAGCATACTTTAAGTCAAGCTAAATATTTATGCAATGAGAAAACACTATGCACCTGGTGAGAATATGATGAGAGTACGAAGGTGAATCCGCTGGTAATTTATGACTAATATTTTGAATTAGGGCATTATTCATTCACAGTAATTGGATTATCAAGAGCATAAAGATTAAAAAGGAGCGCAGTTCCTGTGCTTGAACAAACATTGCGGCGTTTTCGCCGTTATCAAGAGATTGTATCCGTGCTTCTCAGGAATGGATTCGGGTTTATCCTCCTTGAGCATTTAGGCTTAGGGGGGAAAGTACCCCTTGCAGAAGCAGACTTGGTTCAACTAGGGAGGCGCCTGCGACGAGTTTTGGGTGAATTAGGACCGACGTTTATGAAATTTGGACAATTTGCCAGTACACGACCGGATATCATTCCTAAGCCGGTACGACAGGAGTTAGAACAGCTTCAGGACAAAGCACCTTTTATTCGCTATGAAGATGTTCGACGGACGGTTGAACAGGAACTGGGTGCACCATTGACAAGACTTTTCCGTAGATTTGACCCATTGCCGTTGGCCGCAGCCTCGATTGGTCAAGTTCATTATGCGGTGCTTCACACGGGTGAACCCGTTGCGGTAAAGGTGCAACGTCCCAATATTTCGGCGCTGATTCAAACAGATTTAGAAATCATGAACGATATAGTACCCTTAATTGAGCAACGTTTTCCTAAGGCTAAAAATTACGAACTTCATGGCCTGCTGCGAGAATTTTCAGGATGGCTGGAAAAAGAACTGGATTACACGGCTGAAGGAAAAAATGCAGAAAAAATTGCCCAGGGGTTTGATGGTGACCATCAGGTCATTATTCCTCATATCTTCTGGGAGTATACAACGAGTCGTGTCCTTACCATGACCTATATTGATGGGGTTAAACTCAATGATCGACAAAAAATTGCGGCCCTTAGTTATGATCAGAAAAAGATCGCTGCGCACCTAAGTAAAGCGTTATTGCAACAAATTCTCAGAGATGGTTTTTTTCATGGAGACCCGCATCCCGGCAATATTTTTGTATTATCTGGAGAGAGAATCGCCTTTGTTGATTTCGGGATTGTAGGCACTCTAACCCCGGATATGAAACGAAGGTTTGCAAATTTGATACGCGCAATGACCTGCCATAATACAAAGTCGATGGTCAAGGCGATGTTGCAACTTGGTGTAATGCCCAAAGAAGTGGATTTAGATCGTCTGCGCCAGGATCTTGACGAAATACGCAGGAAACATTTAGAGGTTCCGATCGCTCAAACCACTCTTACTGAGCTAGTCAATGATCTTTCTAATATGACATTTAATAATCAACTCGAAATCCCAGCCGATTTTGTCTTATTAGGAAAGTCCCTTTTAACTCTGCAAGGGATTGTCCATGAGCTTGACCCTACCATCAGTCTAGCCGAGCTGGCGAAACCGTTCCGCTTTCAGTTTGTTAAAGAACGGTTTTTGATTTTCAACTGCGTGAAAACAGAGGTAACTGACTTCTTTAAACTGAACAATAGATTCAACTTCGGGAAGTGTTTCAAGGTTAAGGAATAAGACTAATTTATGGAACGGAAAATAAGTAAGAGCGTATGCTGTAGGAGACTGATTTCTACGAGCTAAAGGTGGATAGATGATTCAATAGGGCGGAGAAAACAGATGATTAATGTTGAAGGAATAACAAAACTCTATCCCAAAGATAAGAGAAAAGAAAATACAGAGCTTCGAGGGCTTAAAGAAGTAACTTTCAGGGTTGATCAGGGGGAAGTATTTGGCTTTTTAGGTCCCAATGGAGCGGGAAAGACGACGATGATTCGTCATCTTATGGGTTTTATAAAACCGGATGCTGGTTTCGCTCAGATTAAGGGATTGGATTGCTGGAAAAATTCCTTGGCTGTCAAGGCCTTGGTGAGTTATCTTCCGGGAGAGATGAATTTTCTTGAGCAAATGTCAGGTCTGGAGTTTCTAAATCTAATGTCAGGCATGCATGGGGATCGACCAATTTTCCGGAAACGCAGGGATGCCCTAGTTGAAAGATTAGAGCTAAACTTAAAGCAATCCATTCGAAAAATGTCTAAAGGAATGAAACAAAAATTAGGAATTATTTACGCATTGATGCTGGATGCGGAGGTCCTAATTTTGGATGAACCGACGTCAGGTTTAGATCCGCTGATGCAAAAAGTGTTTATCGATCTAGTATTGGCAGAAAAGTCTCAGGGCAAGACGATTTTTATTTCCTCGCACATGTTTTCCGAGGTAGAACGGACCTGTGATCGGGTGGGAATCATTCGAAATGGGAAATTGGCTACTGTCGAGGAAATCCAAAAACTTCGGCAGGCGCAACAACGGACCTTTGAAATAACGGTCGCAGACGAGGGACAAGTTCAAATTCTTCGTGAGCGCGGCTTAGAGATTATTGCGGTCAATGGAACTAGTCTATCCATTGAGATCAAAGGAGATTTGAACCCTCTTTTAAGTGGACTCGCCCAGGTCAAGGTTATGTCTTTTACTCAGAAAATGACAGACCTGGAAGAAGCATTTATGCACTTTTATGAAGGGGAGGGACGATTCTGAATAGGGCATTATATCGAGCCATGTTTAAACAACAGGGCAAGAAAGCATTCAATTACGCAACGGGGCTTTCGCTCTATAACCTTCTCTTGATTGGAGTCTACCCAACAATTTCTCAGTCCATGGTTGTGGCTGAGCTATCCCAAAAGTTGCCGAATTCTGTGAAACATGTTTTTGGAGTTACTTCAGGCAGTGGGTTTGATCGCTTCGAGTCCTATGTTGCTACCCAATGCTTTGGACGGGTTTGGTTACTAGTGATGGGGATTTCTACGATAAGTACGGCCGATGCTTTAATCGCCAAATTGGTTGATCAGGGAGGGATGGCCTACCTATTATCCTCCCCGGTGGGGCGTCTGGAGGTTTTAGCAACTCAAGTAGCTGTCCTAACAAGCGGGTTAGCCGTGATGATGGGTCTAACTGTGCTAGGAATTTGGGGAGCAATGGGGTTATTTAAAATTCCAATTGATGTCTGGGCATATTTTCGTTTGGTGGTCCTAGAGTTTGCTCTATTTTTAGCGGTTGGCGCATACAGCTTGCTTTTTTCGGCAATATTTAACGAGGAAGAGCCTGCAATTCTGATTGCGTCTAGTTTTACGTTTCTATGTTATATTCTGGATGTATTTTCGGAGCTTAATGATCGATTTTTATGGGTTAAGAACTTTACTATCTTTGGCTGGGTTCGACCCCAAAAAGTTTTAGAAGGAGAGACACCTACTCTTCCAACACTGGGGTTATTAGGGCTGGCCACCATTTTTATAATGCTTGCTGGCTATATTTTCAGCAAGAAAGATATTCACGTTTGAGAAAAGCGTAGGAATAAAAATATGAATGACACATTATATTGGGTCATGCTCAAACAAGAGGGCAAAAAAATCATAGCTTACTCGATAGGGTTGGCTCTTTACGACTGGATCATTACTTGGATTTACCCGATTATTATCCAGTCACCTGATATAGAGGAAATCCCGAAATGTTTCCCCTCAGCAGTCAAACGCGTGTTTGGCGTTGCAACGGGGGAGGAAGTTGACTTGTCTTATGAGGCCTATATTTCGGCGCAGCTGTTTGGACGGCTCTGGACGTTGCTTATTTCATTTTATGGAGTAAACGCAGCCAATGCTTTGCTAGCACAACCGATGGAACAAGGCTTCATGGCCTATCCCCTGTCAGCCCCTGCTTCAAGAACAGAGATATTGAACACCCAAATTGGAGTGCTTTTGACGGAGTTGGTCGTGGTAATCGGCACCACGTTAGGTGGGATCTATGCCGCTACTGCACACTTTGAGATAAAAATTGCCAGGTGGCAATACGTCCGACTGGGAATCTTAGCCTTCAGTTTAAGTTTAGCGATCAGTGCATACAGTCTATTATTGACATTACTCTTTGATACGGCGGAAGAGTCGGAGCGCTATGCTAGCGCCTTAACCTTTGCATTTTATGGGCTGGATGTGGTATCAAGTCTCAGTGATCGCCTTTCCGGACTGAAATATCTCACTCCGTTTGGGCTGTTTCGCCCTCAGGAAATCCTTCAAAAGAAGACCATGCCAACTAGAGGATTTGTAATTTTAGGGGTGATCTCGGGAGTGACATTGATTTTAGCAGGAATTTTGTTTTCGAGGAAGGATCTGGTGGTTTGATTCCGGAGGTGGCTTAGTTCACAATTCAGAACAAAGTTAACACCTAAACCATTCTCTAGAGATTAAAAGCCGGTATTCCTCACGCTAAGAGGATTACTGGCTTTTGGTTGAGCTTTCTTATTGTTGTTAGACATAGAAATCTCCGCATATTTTTGGTTGGGGAGATTCATTTTGAACAAGAACTACGAAGAGCAAAAAGGAATAACAAACTCTCTGTCGAAAACTAATAATAATGCTTTCCAGTTGTGCAGTACCATGTAAACGTTAGGAAGGAGATGAATCAGAATGCCAAAATTTAACTTTGCCTGCCCAATGAGTAGATCAGAAGTTATGGAGACAATTTCCCTAGTTAAGGAAGAGGTAGCCTTTATTAGTGGAGGCACAGATCTTATCATTCAGTTAACCAGCGGGCAGATTAAACCAGCTTGGCTCATTGATCTTTCTCAAATTCCTGAGCTTAATTATATAAAGGAAGTAGACGGCAGGCTAAGAATTGGGAGTGCCACAACTTTCACTCAGATCAGTGAGAGTGATCTCATTGCAGAGAAAGCTAGATGTTTAGGACAAGCAGCTTCTAAGGTGGGTTCTACTCAGATTCGTAACCGGGCTACACTAGGTGGAAATATAGCTAAGGCCTCGCCCGCAGGGGATAGCCTCCCCGCTTTATTGGCTCTTGATGCTTGGGTAAGTATCCTTAGTCCACAGGGGTCAAGGAGAGTAACATTTGCTCAACTCCAAGCAGGAGGCGGTTCAGGCTTGCAAGCAAAAGAATTGATAACGGAGATTGATTTTCCTGTATCGGAACCACTGGCAGAAGCACAAATCGTCAGCGGCTTTGCCAAAATAGGCAGCCGTACTGCGGTGACAATTGCCCGTCTAAATATGGCGGTAAAAGTTGAACAAGACCTTGTAAGTGGCAAAATTAGGGAAATAAGGTGGGCCGTGGGTGCCTTGGGGCGGACACCATTTCGCCTCGGGGAGTTGGAACTTGAATTGCAAGGAAAGACGATTAATCAGGACTTGGCACGGGAGATCGCTGACCGTCTAAAAGAAGCCGTCGACCGAGCGATTCCGGGCAGGTCTTCTCAGGAGTATAAACGCCAAGCTATTCAGGGCTTAGGGTATGATCTTCTGTATGATTTGTTTCCAGAGCAGATGGGGGTTGGGAGGTAAGAGTATGCCCAGTGATGTTTTGGTCTTAGCGTTAAGGCATCTCTTTAATTCGATTGAAGAAGGCGTCATAGTTACCGACCACGAAGGGAAAATTATTTTTTATAATTCCGAGATGGCTAAATTAGAAGACTTATCACCAGAAAATGTCGTGGGCAGATATTTGGCTGATGTATATGATGCAGTTACACTAGAGAGTAGTGAACATTTAACTGTTGTTCTGACCGGAGAGCCTATTTTGGAGAAGCATAAGACTTACTTCACTAACAAGGGGAAAGAAGTCAACATTATAGCTAGTACTTTTCCTGTCCTTGAGAACAGGAAAGTTGTAGCTGTCTATTCTGTGTGTAAAAATATTACTAAGTATAAAGAACTATTGACGAAAACCATGCAATTGCAGGATCAAATTGGGGTCGAGGGATATCGTGATAATGGTACTCGCTATACGTTTGAATCAATCAATTATGCTAGTCCTGCCATGCAAAGTCTGATTCTTTCAGCAAGGAAAGCGGCAGTAGTGGATGGGTACATCTTGATTTTTGGAGAAACCGGAACCGGCAAAGAGTTATTGGTTCAAGCAATTCATAATCATAGCGCCCGAAAAAAAGAACCTTTCGTGGCGATTAATTGTGCCGCGATTCCAGAAACTTTGTTGGAAAGCATCCTTTTTGGTACAGCCAAAGGGGCGTTTACGGGAGCTGTGGAGTCTAAGGGTCTGTTTCAACAAGCTGGAAATGGGACCTTATTTTTGGATGAACTTAATTCTCTGAGTATCGCTCTTCAGGCTAAGCTCCTGCGTGTACTCCAAGAGAAAATGGTGCGGAGGGTTGGTGGGACAAACGAAATTTCAGTTCAATGCAGGATCATCAGTTCTACTAATGTCGATCCCTGGGAATCGGTTAAGAACGGTACCTTACGAAAGGATCTTTTTTATCGATTGGCGGTTATCACTCTCTATGTTCCTCCCTTAAAAGATCGTAAGGAAGATATTGAGGCATTAATCTCTCATTTTTTGAACAAATACCAACGAATTTATGGCCTAGGGAGTGTCCAAATGGGCAATGAACTGGAGACCTTCTTCGGAAGATATCCTTGGCCCGGCAATGTCCGTGAATTAGAACATACTATTGAAAGTGCCATGAGCATGCTTGATGGGCGAAAAGTCTTAACAATTGAACATTTGCCACACTACATAAAATCTAAGTTTCTCAGTCAAGATGGAGCCTTCTCTGAATTATACAAAAAGGGTTCCAGTACATTAGCTCAAGTATTACGTGAGGTAGAAAAGCGAGTGCTTTGGGAAGCATTAAAGAGCCATGATGGAAATATCACCAAAGCTGCTGATTCCATCGGCATAGCTCGGCAAAATCTACAATATCGTATGAAGAAATTAAAGATTGAACTTTGAGGAACCCGTTTCAAGAATCAAGGTGCATAATTATTTGGCTGAAAATAAATTATGCACTCACCATGAAATATGCTATTCAAGGGTATTGGACTTGAAAGTGCAAATAAAATGAGCACCTCGCGTTATACAAACTCTGATTGTGCCATAGTACAAGCCTAGGCTAATAGGGTTAGAACAACACTCTTGCTGGCCTGGTGTCGGATGAGGCGAGAAAGGTGGCGTGATTCTTGCATTGAACTTATCGATAGAAATCAGGCTTAAATCTTAAACGGAGGCTCTTTGATTGATTCCTAAATAGGTCTTATCGATAAATCTAAAGAGAAAGGGATGATGGCGAGTGACCTTAATGGATTTCATTAATTTTCTCACGAATAATACTGGGACGATCGTGGAATATACTGGGAATCATTTTACGCTTGTCTTGCAGGCAGTTTCAGTTTCCTTGGTGATCTGGGTACCGGTAGGTTTATTACTGACGAAAAGCGATAAATGGGCAGCACGGGTCCTGTCTTTGGCAAATACGATTTTTTGTATTCCCAGTTTGTCAATGTTTGCCATTTTAGTCGCCATTCCTGGCTTCGGTTTAGGACGGAAGTCAGCTTTGTTTGCCTTAGTCCTCTACGCTATGATGCCTTTGATTCGTAATGTTCACGTTGGGGTTAAAAGTGTCGATCGGAATGTGATAGAAGCGGCCAAAGGGATGGGCATGAGTACTGGCAGGATTATGCGAGAAATTCTCCTGCCTTTAGGTATGCCGATTATTTTTGCCGGTTTTCGGATAACCGTTGTCATGACAACGGGCATTGCCGCTATAGCCACCTATATTGGGGAACGTAATTTAGGGCGCTTTATTTCGGAAGGGCTTGTCCGTTCTAACACTCCCATGATGGTTACTGGAGCACTGATTATCTCTGTGATTGCCATCGGATTAGACTCAATCCTGGGTGCTATTGAGAAAAGAATTGTACCCCGAGGATTAAGAATTTAACAACTAGTTCCTCTTCAAAATTGATGTTCTAAAGTGAGGAAGGGTCAAAGTGGCAGAGGGGGATTCTGATGATTGAATTGTTGCAAATTACGAAAAAATTTCCTAACCAAACAACTCCAGCAGTGGACCTCTTATCTCTTTCCATACCTGCCGGAGAAATTTGCGTCTTAGTCGGTCCCTCAGGATGCGGGAAAAGTACCACCCTGCGCATGATTAATCGCATGATTGAACCAACATCCGGGATAATCAAAATTAATGGAGAGGATGTCAAAAACACAAATTCGGATCAGTTGAGAATGGGTATTGGCTATGTGATTCAGCAGATTGGCCTGCTGCCGCACCGGACGATAGCAGAGAACATTGCTATAGTGCCACGGTTATATAAATGGCCGAAAGATAAGATTAAGAAACGTGTCGAAGAGCTCATCGTGATGATGGGGCTTGACCTAGAAAAAACTTGGGGAAAATATCCGTCTCAGCTTAGTGGTGGGCAAATGCAGAGAGTCGGTGTAGCCCGGGCTATGGCAGTTGATCCTCCCATTATGCTGATGGATGAGCCCTTTGGAGCAGTTGATCCCATAGCACGTACTCATTTGCAAGACGAATTTCTGCGTCTACAAAAGGAGATCAAGAAGACGATCGTTTTTGTAACCCATGACATTAACGAAGCAATTAAAATGGGGGACAAGATCGCCATCTTTGACGCTGGAAAGTTAGTTCAATTTGGAACTCCGGAAGAGATCCTTACGAATCCGATCAATGATTTTGTCGAGAACTTTATTGGACATGATCGGGTTGTGAAAAAGTTGAACTTGTTTCATGTAGAAGAAGCAATGCAACCCGTTGGATGTATGGTCAGGGAAAACGAATTGCACAGCGCCGCCGTGAAGATGAAAGCGGTCGGGGCTGAGGTGGCGTTCCTCTTAAATGAAACGGGTAAAACTTACGGACATATCACGTTGACGGATTTTAAGGATTGCCAGGATAATATAGAGAGTTTAAGGAAAATGGTTCAGCGCACCAAGAAGGCTTTCGTGCAAACATCGACCTCCCTGCCGGATGCCCTCTCTCTGTTATTAGAATACGATGTTGATTATCTTGGGATTCTTAAGGGCGAAAAACTGCTTGGTATGCTCTCCTTTAAAGACATTCGGAAACATGTTTACAGGAAGGAGGGTGACTAAATGACTTGGGAGAATTTTAGGTTTGCCCTTTTTGAAAAGGCACCAGGAGCTCTGCAAGAGCACTCGTTAATCGTACTCATCACCATAACCCTAGCAATTCTGATTTCTGTACCTCTCGGGGTATTCTTGACCCGTCCCAAGTTCAAACGCTTCGGGATGGTTACCCTCAACTTGCTTAACGTATTACAAGCGATCCCAGGATTGGCGATTATTGCCTTAGCTTTACCGATTTTGGGGTTAGGAATGAAACCCGCTGTGCTTGCTTTGCTTTTTCAGAGCCTGCTGCCCATTGTTAGAAACACGATCGCGGGTTTATTAGGGGTCAGTCCAGACGTGAAGGAAGCCGCCTCAGGAATGGGAATGTCCCAAAGGAGAATTTTGATAGAAGTGGAAATACCGTTGGCTTTGCCGATTATTCTTAGCGGTATTCGAACGGCTACTGTTTATGTGGTCAGTATGGGTACCCTAGCTGCACTGATTGGGGCGGGAGGTTTTGGAAATCTAATTATGGGTGGGCTATCTCTCTTTCGACCCGAATACTTAATAGTTGGCGCAGGACTCGGGGCGATCATGGCTATCTTTCTAGATCGTGTTTTAGGGTATGTTGAGTATCGAATCACTCCACCTGGCATGTGGATTGAATAACTTAACTAGGACCGGCGTTGGAAGGAGGGGATCAACTGGATAAGGCGAGTTCGTTTTAAACGCCCACATCTAAACGTGGGCGTCGCACTGATTTGATTAACATTTAGTGAAGGAGGAGAATGTATATGAAGAGAAGATCATTATTTGGAATTGTAGTAGCGGTCTTGTCCCTAGTACTAGCTTTTGGAGGGGTAGTGGGCTGCGGTTCATCGGCGAAGTCAAGCGATAGCGCTGCTACTGCTAAAAAAGGACCCACGATTAAGATTTCGTCTAAGACCTTTACGGAAGCTTCACTCTTGGGAACACTTAGCTTGCAGTATTTGCAAGGCCTGGGCTATCCTGTAGAAAACAAAATGGGGCTTGGAGAACTGGCTGTGATCCGTCCAGCCCTGACCTCTGGGCAAATCGACCTTTACTGGGAGTATACTGGTACGGGTGTGATCAACTTAATGAAACATGATCCCGTGTATGATGCGAAAGAAAGCTACACACTTATTAAAGACTGGGATGCTAAGAATGGTATTGAGTGGCTGGATTACGCACCGTTGGATGACACTTATGGAATTGTAGTTCGCTCAGATGTCGCTGAAAAGTATAAACTAAAAACTATATCGGACTATGTCGCCCAAGTTAAGAAGGGTGTACACTTAAAATTTGTCAGTTTTCCTGAATGGGATGGCAGAGCGGATGGTTTGCCAGCTTTTGAAAAGGCCTATAATTTCAAAATGCCTAAAGATGATCTTGTCGACGTCGCCATGGGCTTAAACTACGACACCTTGAAAGCACAAAAAGGAGATTTGGCCTTGGCCTTTACCACAGAACCAAGGATTATCGCCGATAAGTTGGTCATGCTCCAAGACGATAAAAAGGCTTTTCCTGTCTATAATGCTTGCCCAGTTGTAAGAAAGGAAATTGTGGATGCCTATCCTAATCTGCCAGCAGATCTTAAAAAACTGAGTTCGCTTCTGGATACCAAGACGATCACAGAACTGAATATGCAGGCTGATATTGGGAAGAAATCTATTGAGGAAGTTTCTACTACGTTTTTAAAAAGTAAGGGTTTATTGAAGTAAGGGATTTTATTGCCACTTTATGCCCCGTAATTTCCTTTCAACTGGGTGTATCTTGGGTATAAAGTGGCGACGATTACGCTCAAATTGAAAAGCACCTTTATCCATTTTGTTTGGATAAGGGTGCTTTTTTAAACCTAATATATGCCAATGTACCAGGCGCATACATATGAAACTAAGACTTCAATAAGTTGTACTATCAGAATTACCACCAGTAGTCGGCCACGTGGTCCCCGCCAAGAGCAGTTACGACTGCCGATGGATCGAGCTTGCTATGAATATTAATAGATGCAATTGTACCGTCTCCCTCAAAATCAGTCAAGAGAATGGGCGCATCGTACATAGCTGCTAACGGTGAAGCAATGAGAGAGTCAACCAAGTGAGTGTCTTGGCCGTTGGCAACGTAAACATGATTATACTTAAAAGTTAAGGCCTTAAGAACCGCCTGATTCGTAGCGAAACGATCTGCACCAAAGAGGCGTGTGGCACCTGGGATATTGTCTACAAGAGCCGGTCCACCGATAATGAATGTTGTGGCACCCATGTAAGCAATTTCCGAAGCCGGTAGGGTTCCATCAGGTTTAGCCAGCAAGATTGAGTAGTTGTTAGCCGCAGCATAGGACGCTATTGATAGAGCATCAGGCAAGGCATCGTAACCAATCACGAAGGATCCTGCAGGATTGATAAGCTTAGATGCTATGGCAGCCGCTGTATCTGTACGATCGATACCCGTGAGCACAGTCGCTGTTACACCGCCCAACGCGTTTATTTGATCAACGACCGTCTGGTCTATAGCCCCAACCACATAGACGTTCTTTACTCCCAGCTTGACTAATTCAGCTTGAGTAGCAGCAGTTAGAGTGTTTTTGTCTGTCAATAAAATAGGAGACGATTTACCAGCTAAAGGAGCTGCCTCTAATGCGTAAACCAAGTTCGCATCGTCTGCGGGAGCCAAGATGGCCGTGGTAGCAGTCGTCCAGCCAGTATCTGCAACAGCAACAGCGGTCCCAAATCTGTCCGCACCGAAAATTCGTGCACTTGTTACCTCAGTGTCTGCGAGGGCATTAAAAGGAGTCAGGCTCATTGCCACACATGCGAGAGCTAAAGTAGCCAAAGTTTTTCTAGCTGTATTTTTTTTCATTATTGAATTCCCCTCTCTTAACTTAATAAAAATGATAACATAACTAAATGCCATTATTATCGTATTTATCTTGTATTTAGGAGATATATTTATAACCAAGTCGTTTGACTCATGGATAAGATACAAACTGAGTGTAAAGTCTTGCTAAAGAAGAAACTTTCTAGTCTAATCTTGAGAAGTAAATAGCGCCTGAATCACAGAAAAATGCTCCGATAATGGCATTTTCGTCTGCTATCATCTTATTTATAGAAGTAAAAGGTATTGGTAACTGAAATAGTACTATAATGATAAAATGAAAGGAGACCGAATCAATGAACCGTTTTCTGAAAGTACTTACAGGTCTGTCAATTATTATAATTGGGATTGGTTTTATGAGTGTGGTAATACTGCAGCAAATAGTGGTAATACAGGAACAAGTTTTGGTAATAGCGCAATTTATTTAAGTGCGGAGGTATGTTTTTTAGTTATGATCGTTTCATGTTTGATCCTTATTACAACCTTATTTATATTTACAGTTGGAAAAAGTCCTATTTTACGAGTGGACCGGGCCGGAGTTGCGATCATCGGCGCTTCTCTGACGGTTGCCACAGGAATGACCTTTGATCAGGCCGTTGGAGCGGTTGACTATAGGACTATTGTTCTCTTATTTTCTATGATGATTATTACGTCTTACCTAAATCTATCCGGTCTCTTTCAACTAGTCGGTAATTATTCAATGAGTAAGTTACAAACTAAAAAACAGTTGCTGTTTTGGATCATACTATCGACAGGGTTTTTATCGGCGTTTTTCATAAATGATATTGTCTGTCTTCTCTTTACCCCAGTAGTAATTTTGATTTGTCGGCGTATGGATCTTAATCCAATTCCCTATTTGCTCGGTGTGGCTTCCGCCTCAAATATAGGTAGCGTAGCCACTTTAATAGGTAACCCTCAGAACATTCTAATCGGAAGTCTCTCCCATATGACCTTTATTTGGTATATGGCTGTGGCTACACCATTGTCTCTAGTGGGCCTTATGTTGGATTACTTGATTATTGCTTGGGTATACAGGAAGGTACTCAATGGCCTTCTTCCAGATTGCCCGCCTCTGGATGGCGTTATTAATCATAAGTTGATTAGAAAAGGTTTGGTTGTGATGATCTTGGTGTTGGCTGGCTTTCTCTCTGGATTTGAACCTGCCGTTGTTGCCAGTTTAGGTGCGGCTCTTCTTCTGGTAACTCGGCATCTCAAACCCAACAAGGTTTATGCCGGGATAGATTTTAATCTTCTAGTCATCTTTATCGGATTATTTGTTATCATCGGCGGTGTAGAACAAAGTCACCTGATTGGGCAATTACTAACTCCTCGTTTTATCCAGAATGTGCAGAGCCTACCTCTATTTACGCTCTTAACTATTCTGTTTTCCAATGTAGTAAGTAATGTGCCAGCAGTGATGATGCTTAAATTTCTAATCCCAGTCACTTCCGCTCATGTTTGGTGGGCTAGCATGGCTGTTTTCAGCACGATAGCGGGTAATCTCACCTTGACTGGTTCCATTGCTAATCTAATCGTCGTAGAACAAGCCAAAAAACAAAACGTCGATATAAGTTTTTCTACTTACTTTAAAATCGGATTTCCATTAACGATAGCCATGGTCGCTATAGGTTTGGCGTATTTTAGGCTGCTGTTTGGAATATGACGCATTTTAATTGAATTTACGAGTGATTAGCTATAGGATCAGTAACCACTGCACAAACAGGTTTTTTTAGTTTAAAGATTGTTTGCGAATAGTTATGGCATTTTTTTCTGTTATCATCTTAACTAGAGAGAAAATATATATGTGTAAGGAAGGATTAGAATGCTTGTTAAGCGGTCCACACCTTTTTTAGCTTATACAGCTGATGGTGGTAATTTCAGTAAGAGAGTATACTTAAATAAGTGATTGGAGGTAAGTACTATGGGAGATAAAAGTCCTAAGAATAAGGAAAAAAAGAAGAAGAAAGCTGAAAAAAAGCCCATTGCTCCTATATCTTTTACAATAGAGCCCACGAACAAGCCCAAATAATCATATGAATTGGGAAAGTTTTTGTTAAAGCTTTTGTTTGTATTTTAGAAATTATACCTTATAAAATAAGTCTAGCTTGAAAGCTGGACTTATTTTTCGCTCATCTTGGCTGGAGGAATTAGATTGGTCTTAGTTCAGCAGATCGCAACCCTTCATCATGGTAGCCTCGACGTACAGAGCATGGTTGGGCAAGAGATGGGGTTTAGAGTGAATTTTTCTAAAAATTCACTTTTGGAAATATATAGCTCCTTAATAACAGAAGAATGCCATAAGAATGGCATTCTTTTCTGTTATCATCCTGAATAGAAAGAAAATCCTATCGATATACTGGAAGTTATTCTATTGTAAAATATCCTTGGCACCTTGACTTGCTATTTTCTTTCATATGTCTTATTTTGTTTTTTCTTGTAAACGTCCATAGATATTAGGAGGAAATCAAGTGGAAATGTGGAATATAATTTAGAATAATAATCTGAGCGCGACGAGATTTAGTTTGGATCGCTTCGCTTTTGATAAAAAATACATTAGTCTTGATGATAGAATTATAATAAATCTCATTGGAGCTATAGGCCTAAAACAATGACTTTCAAATTTAGAAGTGATGGCATAGGAGTTACAAACATTAGTGAATTGATTCTAATCGTTAAAAATTGGAGTTCAGAGAAAAGGAGGTAGTTATTATAGAAACAACAATCGTAGTGGCAGACGATGATGCCAGTATCCGACAGTACCTACATATCTTATTGACTCGAGAAGGTTTTGGGGTAAAGGTTGTTGGGCAAGGTGCGGAAGTCATAAACGAGTGCCATAATTGTAACGCAGATCTACTATTACTTGACATCATGATGCCAGGGATGGATGGATTTGAAGTGTGCCGCAAAATAAGGAAAGAAAGTAATCTGCCTATTATCATTCTAACGGCCAAGGAAGA
>OMOF01000422.1 GCA_900290375.1 Candidatus Desulfosporosinus infrequens | reverse complement strand
TTTTGCCGGCTAAGTCGGAGGGATTGCTCCCTCTTTCTCGCCTAAGAACCGTACGTGTTGATTTCTCAACATACGGCTCAAGCATA
This sequence comes from Candidatus Desulfosporosinus infrequens, assembly GCA_900290375.1. Lineage (GTDB taxonomy): Bacteria > Bacillota > Desulfitobacteriia > Desulfitobacteriales > Desulfitobacteriaceae > Desulfosporosinus > Desulfosporosinus infrequens. The sequence goes on along the minus strand of OMOF01000422.1, from coordinate 2,448 downwards.
CCTTTATCCAGAAGTGATTTTAAAGCACTCTCGCCAATCTCTTGCCCTTGATAACCTTGTAATACTGGGCAATTTGTGCTGGCGTTGGGATTTCTCCCTTTGCTGGGAATGCCTTGTGATAATCTATGTGGCATGAAATGTGAACCAGTTGAAGGTTCTTGTATGCACCTGTTCCACCCTGTATTGCAGGGCGTTTATGATGTGGTTCCAGGCCTTCCTTAAAATTCACTATGCTCATTCTACACATTGGGCAAACGTAGTTCTGCTTTTTAGCTAGTTTCTGCCGATAGGCTACATTGTTCAAGTCAAATTCCCGTTGGTCTCTCTTTGCAAAATATTCTTTGAGAGTGACATCATATGGGGAGTAATTGTACTTGATCTGCTGATGCCTGACAATAGGCGTCCATGCCATTTTCTTAAGTTGATTGCCAGTATTCGGGTCTGTCAGAATCCACCTGTTTCTGCTCTGTCCTGTTTTGTCCGGTTTGAAGTATTGGGCTTTAATCCATTTCCAACCCTTTTTGGGGTGGGAACGTCTTAGAAACCGATATATCTTCTTCCAAGCATAGCTGTCCATAGCAGAGAAGATTTCCTTTGCGACCGTTCTGCACCAGTAGTTAGCAGTGCCGATGATTACAGGGTTCAGCCTATTGATTAGAGTCTGCACATTGTTACCGTATGAGCTTTCTACAATATCCGCAACCTTTGTCTTAAAACTGCGGATACTGCTTTTTGACGGTTTAATCAGCAACTTTGCACCTGTGTGTGTCGTGTATCTCCTAATATTGAAGCCAAGAAAGTCAAAGCCATCGGAGATATGGGTTATTTTTGTTTTTTCTTCCGATAGCGTTAAACCTCTGTCACGCAGGTAATTACCTAGTGTCGTGTAAGGATTTTCGGCTTCCTGTTTCGTTTCACACAGGATTACAAAATCATCAGCATATATACACATCGTGTAGGGGGTGTGGTTTTCATAGCTGGTTTTTTTCCCGTGGTGAACCAGAGTATAGTTAATCCCCAACTCTTGCTCCATGCCGTGAAGGGCAATGTTCGCTAAAAGAGGAGATATTATTCCACCCTGTGGTGTTCCTTCCTCGGTTTCATTAAATATCTTATTATCTACAAATCCAGCTTTCAGCCATCTGCCGATTAGTTCCGTTTCGGGAAATCCTTTGAGTTGTTGCATGATGTAGTCATGGTTCAGAGTGTCGAAGCACCCTTTGAAATCACCCTCAAATATCCATACCTTTTTGTTTTTACCTTTCATGGTATTGAAGATTCTTTCTACTGCATCATGACAGTTTCTTTTTGGCCTAAATCCATACGATGTGGGGTTAAACCTTGCTTCCCATTGCGGTTCTAATGCCAAACGGGCCACATTCTGATAAACTCTGTCCAAAATGGTAGGTATTCCCAACGGACGAAGTTTGCCATTTTTCTTTTCAATGTATATGCGGTATGCTGGTTTGGGTTGATGAAGGGACATGCTCCTATTCTCCATTTTCATGTACAATTCAAGTCTGTCTTTGTTCGTTAACGCCTTATATCCATCTACTCCGGCAGTTCTCTTACCTCTGTTAAGCTGTGTTACCCTGCGGATCGATACTAACAATGCCGCCTCGCTGTTCATCAGCATTCTTTGAAGGTCTCGTACTTTACGTTTGTCGCCTACACTTTCGGCATGGTATATTCGTTGTTGCAATTTCTCTACATACTCATTGATTTCCTGCCAGTTCATCTGGTCCCAATTAGTAACGAGAGGTCTTGCGGACTTTGTTTCCAAAGTGTTCATCGACTGTTACCTCTCTTTTAAGATTTCACTTTCCGCTTTATTGCCATGTTGTACACCAGTCAGAAGTCAGCATCCTTTGAGTTTATGCCATAGGGCACTATCCACACAGTTATTTCCATTTCTATTGCCTTTCAGCTTGTGGCATTCGCTTTCTCTGACCTCCCATATCCTCTGAAGAGTTCCGCTTTCCTTACGGTCAGCCTACCATCTTATGATGGACTTCATAGGACTTACCAAGTTCGACTTCTATCAGTTACGAGTGGGTTAGGTTCCTCCAATACGCCGGTAGTCCTATAGGTTGTGCTAAGTGCATTTTAGGGGAGATGCACTCCATATCCTACTAAACGATAGCAATCATATCCTAACTATCGACTGCGGTGACGACGCTTATAGAGATTCACTTATCGTTAACCGATACCACTCTTTCTCTTGCCCTCCAAGGCTATGGATACTAAGCATTGGATTAGGCTTTTCCTCATGCAACCCACAAAGGAATTACTTTCTTTGCAGTTTCGGACGAGAATATCCCACACAACTGGAATAGTAGCTTATGCTACACTGATATTCACGGAAGAAGTCGCTTCTTGTCGCAGCCCCCGTCCCACACCGTGCATGACAGTTTCCTATCACACGGCGTTCAATCACAATTAGTAGTT
>OMOF01000421.1 GCA_900290375.1 Candidatus Desulfosporosinus infrequens | reverse complement strand
GTTTCATTACTGTAGCGAATTGCGCTCTCAGGCAGTAATGTAACTATCGCCAATGGCAATGAATTATCATCTATCTATATACCGCCTATGGCGGTTATTGTTTTTCTGAAAGATTACTGCCAATGGCGACAACTTCATTTACGACGAATCGCCGCCATCGACAGTTGTTTGCGTTACAGATCCTCGTCACTCATTCCCTTTTGCACGGCATCTCCATCAACAAACGGACTTTCTGTGGTCATTGCCGCAACGATGGCATATCGACAGATGTTATTTATGCGCCTGGGTATGCCCTTCGAATATTGGCAAATCATAGTCAAAGCTTCATCTGTAAATATTTGTTTGTCTAGTCCAGCGACTCTTAAATGATGCAAAATGTAAGGGGGAACTTCTTTTTCACGGAGCGCGGGCAAACGGTAGTGAACCGTAATTCTTTGCCGAATGCACTCTAGCACTTGTAATCGCAGGGTTTCTGTTAGTTGAGGCTGTCCGGCAAGTATTACAGTCAATGGAGAAAACGAATCGGTTTGGTAGTTAAGGACAAAACGAAGTTCACTCAACATAGATACGGACAACTCTTGTGCTTCATCAATCATCACAATGGGTTTAACACCTTTTTGATGCCATTCCAGCATGATCTGAGTGAGAAGACGCTTGTTTTCAGGAAAGCCTCGACGGGGTTCGACGTTCAATTGGTAGAGAAGACTTCGGTAAAACTCTGCAGGTGCTAACTGGGAATTGGCCAAATAAATGTAACGGTAACGAGATGCATCCAAATCATGCATGACTGCCCGGAGCGCAGTCGATTTGCCGGAGCCAACCTGTCCTATTACTACGGCCAAGGAGCCGGTTTCAATAGCGTGACGAAGTCTAACTCGTAATTCTTCATGTCCTTCAGAAACGAACACTTCGGATGGAGCAAGTTCACGAGAAAATGGCTCCCGGGTGAAGGGGAAATAGGGACTAAACATTAGGCTTCACCCCCAGTGCCTTGGCAAACGAGAGGTAAGGGCGTTCTAACACGGCTCCTTTATGTTCCTCTAAGATGGATTTCATCACGTCATCCAATGAAATCTGGCTCTCAGTCTGACGCTCACTCACTCGCTTGTCGGTGAAGTTTCTCATCTGGTAAGGACGAGCCTCACACCGAAATATCCCTTCGTAATAGACAAGGATTTGTTTTAGGTCATAGGGATTAAACCGAAGTTCTACGGTTTTACCCATCAGTGCTTCGTCCACTTCATAAAGATTCCCGTAGATCTTCACCGCTGCGAGCGAGCTTACATGACGCTTTTCCCGCCAAAGAAACGCTTCTTGAATGGTTTGAGAATCGAGACGTCGAGAGTTTAGAAGACCTGAAAGTTTGGCTTGTTCTAAGCTTTCACGTGGACTCATCTTCAAAGTACTATGTCGCCTCGCATGGTAGCGCGTTTCAATCCAAGCTGCTAGATAATGGTTCACCTCCGCTAGCGTGGTGACCTTTTTAGAATTAATTTGTGTTTTAAGTAACGGCTCAAATTTCTCAGCGACCGTTCTGAACCAGCGTTCCAGCTTCCCTCGACCTTGGGGCTCTCTTACCCTAGTATGTTGAACCATAAATCCGAGTTCCGCCGCAATCCTCTTCAGATGATCGGATCGAAAAACTTTGGCATTATCCACATAATATCGCTCGCACACCCCATACTTCAAGATGCCTTTGAGAAGAGTATCTTCTAAACAAGGTCGGCTCTCATTGAAGTAAAACTCAGCGTGTACAATCATGCGCGTGAAGCTATCGAGGATGGCGACGAGCCGCAGCCGCCGGTTCTTGTCTTTCACCTCGTCAAAAAGGTAGGGGCCATCCCAGACATCACAAATCCATAAAACATGAGCACCTTCTACACTTAAGAGCCGGTACCGTTTTTTAATGATTCGTTTAAGAGCCGGGCGATCTTTCCCTAACCGTCGGAAATGGCGATTGAGTGTACTCACACACATAAGCTCAGCTCCCGGAATAGCTTGTGAACGCAGGATGTCGATAAGACTATCGGCTGAAAGAGCAGGCTGATCCAGCCGTAATTTTACAGCTTCAGTTAGGGCTTCGGAGGGAAATGCCTTAAGTGATCCCTGTTCCTTACGAACCTTTGGTTTTAGCCCATTTAAACCAAATTTCTTGTACTGACTCAAATATCTCTCAATGGTACGCTTCCCCAAATGAACGAGGCAATTCTTTGCATCCAAGTGCATTTGGCTTGTGAGATCCTCGATGAGATTGTTTTGGGCACCGCGAGGCAAGGGGCGATTCAGCAACGGGGCAATCACTTCATACCGAAGCATAGCAATCCGGGAACGCTCATCGTCGTCTAAATTTTTCATACGTTTTCTCCTCCTGATCGATTCAATTTGAGGGATTTCCTCTAAGAACCATCATGGAATAAATCAGGAGATTTGGCGATGACCAAGGTTTGTGAAAATATCCCCCCTCGGGGTGATATTTATCCAAGTGTTGATTTGGCGTTCGCCCGGGATTTAGCATTCCCCAAAGGAGCTCCCCACAAATCCCAGCTTCCTTCGCCGAAAAGATTACATAGCCCGATCAATCGATGTAACCGTGGAAAACAACTCCACTCTGCATAACGTCTTAACCAGGCGAGAAGAAGCTGCGTAATCCTCCAATCGATCCTTGAGACGACGGGCAAGCTCTCATGCCCAATCACCCTGAGAATACGCCCGATAACTTCGCCCCACAATTGCACGCCTTGTTCCAGGGTCAAGTTTATCCATCGAGAGATTGTCCTCGGGTCGTACCCGATCTTTGATCCAATTTCTCTAAAACTTATCCCTTGAAGGTGCTCAATGAGCACACTTTCATGAGTTTCCAGCGCTTCACGCTGGTAGGGTAGCACAAATTCTGGCCAATAACTAATCGTCTCATGGCATTCTTTACAATAGGCCTGGACGATTTCCAGTTTCACTTCGTGAACATGATCAGGTAAAAATCCACGCTCCCAACGGTGATTCCAGTAGGGCTTATGCCTTGGATTGTTGAGACAGGTCGGGTGCTCAGGAATAAAATCCTTCGGATTTTCCTGATACCTCTTGTAATCTTCACAGGGAATTGGTATTCTCATCTTGTACTGGACTTCCAGTCACCTTGTTGAAGGGCATCGGGAGAAGGGCGGCCAAACTCTTTACTCCCATGCCTGCGAAGATGAAGAAAGCCATCTCCTTGTAATCTTTTACAAGTGATAACTTTCTTTTTTTATCGTCATTTTTCCTGCTTTATTGGGGTCTTTCTTACCGCCTTCGGCGATAAGTCTGTGGCCGCCTACTATCGTAGGCGGCCACAGCAGTCCGAATCTAACCATAGTGGAATGTAAAGTGATAAAACACCTGACTTT
>OMOF01000648.1 GCA_900290375.1 Candidatus Desulfosporosinus infrequens | reverse complement strand
AAAATAATATATCATCAATGCAAGAAAAATGACATAGTAATTGCATTTTTTTTTGTTATCATCCTAATTAGAGGAAAAAGCATACTGGTTAAATTAGATATTATGGGTGGGCTGAAATGGGTAGAATCTGACGAATTAGGTTTAAGAGAAGACTATTTAAAAGGAAGCTAATTATTTATCAAACGAAAAAAGGGGGGTATATTTCATGACAAACCTAAGAGAACTTTATCATTGTACTATTTGCGGAAATGTTGTTGAGGTTGTTAACACTGGGGCTACTTCTTTGGTCTGCTGTGATAAACCAATGGAAAAATTGGTGGCTGGTGGTAAGGATGCCAGTCTGGAAAAACATGTTCCTGTTGTAGTGACTGTCGACGGGGGAATAAAAGTAAAAGTTGGTAGTGCACCTCATCCGATGGAGGAGAAACATTTAATTCGGTTTATTGAAGTCTTGACGAAGGATCAAGTTCTCAGAGTGGAGCTTGCACCCAACCAAGCACCTGAAGCTTCCTTTTTGGTCAAAGCAGACGACGTGGTTGAGGTTAGAGAATATTGCACAGTGCACGGTCTTTGGAACGCTAATAAGTAGTAATTCAGGTTATCTTAGAGATAGGCAGGATAAAAATCCTGTCTATCTCTAAGGATACATATTATGAGAATAAGCTATGGAGGTTCAATCATGAGTTTTGAAATAAACAAGAGTGTAAAATGGGTAGGTAAAATCGACTGGGAATTAAAAAAGTTTTACGGTGATGAACTCTCTACTCACCGAGGTTCCAGCTATAATTCTTACCTTGTCCGTGACGAAAAGACAGCCCTAATCGATTGTGTTTGGACACCCTTCGCCAAAGAATTTGTCACCAATTTGAAAAAAGAGATCAGTCTAAATACGATCGATTATATCATAGCTAATCATGGTGAACCCGATCACAGTGGGGCTTTACCAGAATTAATGAATGAAATCCCTAATACTCGCATATATTGTACAGCCAATGCTATCAAATCCTTAAAAGGCCAGTATCATCAGGATTGGAATTTCGTACCCGTCAAAACAGGTGATAAATTAAGCCTTGGATCAAAAGAGTTTATTTTCATTGAGGCAAGAATGCTTCATTGGCCCGATACAATGTTTACTTACTTAACCGGGGATAATATCCTTTTCAGCAATGATGGTTTTGGTCAGCATTTAGCTTCGGAGCATATGTTCAATGACTTAGTCGATCAAGCAGAGTTATATCACGAAGCCCTGAAGTATTATGCCAATATATTAACTCCGTTCAGTAAATTCATTGGAAATAAAATTACTGAAATCCTAAGCTTTAACCTGCCGGTAGATATGATTTGCCCAAGTCA
>OMOF01000417.1 GCA_900290375.1 Candidatus Desulfosporosinus infrequens | reverse complement strand
CTTGTTAATAATTTCTGCTATCCTGTTTGGTAAGGTTGGGTTTAATATGCAATTGTAGTAAGTGGATGATGCGTATATCTGGACGAACCTCGAAGGGGTGGCCGTCTTGGTGAACTTGGGCGTAGGGATATGTATCAAGAAGGACTGGGGTAACTGAGACATATCTGGTGAGGTTGTTACATCCTTATGAAAGTGCGAGGGAGTGAGGTTCTGAGAGATGATAAAGAAAAAGGATCTGTATTTATCGAGAACTTTTGTTGTCTTGTCAGTAATTATTCTATGTCTATCGGGATGTTCAAACCAAAAGGTCATAACCAAAGGCCTAAATAGTAGAATTATACCCGCTGAACTTTCAGCAAGCGAAAAACAATTGCTTAATGCGATTGGAGTTGAAAAATACTTTGTTTTTCGGGTGAGTTTACCCAAAGGGGAGAAGGGATTTGCGCATTACTGGGTAGATTATTACCAAAATGGTGTTAAAAAGAAATTGATAGATGGCAAAACTGCATTTCAATCCCTAGGGGATAACGGCGATAAGGTTGTTTTAGCAACCTTATCATCTGATCCAGATGCTAAGGTAAAAGACTGGATTATTTCCTATATCAGTAATGGCGGTTTCAGCAGATTAAAAGCAGAGATACCTATGGATAAGAATGGTGCATCAACATCAGCGAGTACGCTTGGAACAGACATCATTAAAGATAAACCTGTTATTTTGGCAGTTATAACACAAAATCATTCAAGCAGCACGATGATACCTAAGAGCGTATTTGAAGGAGAAGACACTGCATTGAAAAATTTGCTTAGCACTAACGAATCAGTATATATTTTCTGTTTTGAATTAAACGATAATAGTAAATCTAACTAGATAATACAAGGTACAGTTAGGTATAGACAACATATTCCCACTGCATTTTTCCAGTCCTACATTTCCACTCCCGATAGCAGTAGGCTAAGAGCCTTGTGGCCTTCGCCGCCGCTCAAAGCACATATCCTGGGCGAACAGTTGAAGAAGCAACCACCTTCACTGGAACCCTACATGATCAATGAAAAAACTATATAGGGGAGGCCGGAACTGAACATATTTGCCAGATCGTTGGGACGGTCTGGCTGTTTTTCTTGGTTTTGCACGAAACATATAAATATTTCAAATGCTTTTGCAGGAATTTATAGGGAAATTCCGAATATCAACTGAAGAAGAATTATTTTCCAACAGGGAATTATTATGGGGGGAACGAACTGTGAGAAGTAAACTACTATGCGTAGTTGTAACAACTATTATGATTCTATTCGGGACAGTAGTACCTGTGTCGGCAGAAACGGTCAATGAAACCAACGCAACATCACGTTTAGCCGGGCAAGGCCACTATCAAACATCCGTGGCTATTGCCGGTGCTTATAACAATAACGGTGATTGTAATAATGTAATACTCACGTCAGGAGATAGTTTTCCTGATGCGTTGTCGGCCAGTATATTGTCAAAAAAAATGAATGCTCCTATTTTGCTCGTTGGTGCTACAGTAAACGCTTCAAGTGATGCATTCAATTATCTCTACATACACGCCTCTCGGCAAAGGGGGACTGTATATATAGTTGGCGGAACAGGTGTAATTGGGCCAGACTTTGAAACGAAGCTAGCATCAATGATGTTCACTAACATTAAGCGCCTGGGAGGTATAGATCGCTATGACACGAATAGGCTCATCGTTAATGAAGTTAATGTTCCTCAAGGTTCGTCAGTATTCATTGCCTCCGGCGAAAATTTTCCTGATGCCTTGAGTATTGCAAGTTATTCAGGCTCAAAACAATATCCAACGCTTTTAGTTGGAGCAGATTATTTGCCTGCGTCAACTGAAAATTATCTTCTAAATGAAATGCCATCAACTGTTTATATTACCGGAGGAGCTTCAGTTGTTTCTCAAGACCTAGTAAATCAAGTCAATGCATTGCTTCCTAATGCTAAAGTCACGCGTTTGGCCGGTGATGATCGGTTTGGGACAAATGTCGCGGTCTTGAACGAGTTTTCACCTTCTCCTGAGACAATTTATACTGCCAGTGGAGATGACTTTCAGGATGTCCTCTCAGGGAGTGCTTTGGCAGCTAAAACAGGAAATCCAATAATTCTTGTAGATAATGGACTTTCAACTCTACCTCCTGCAGTGGAAGCTTATCTGAAAAAACTAGACAACTCAGGAATTCAACCTAATATTATATCTTTAGGTGGAACGGATGTTATTTCAGATATCCTGTTCCAACAGGTTGAAAATGCATTTTCTGATGGAGGTAACAATGATTCTAAAGACAAGTCACAAATTAATGTAAATCCCAGAATTGCAGCAGGGTGGGATACTGCCTACTATCTGGATTCTTCTGGGCATGTTTGGGATTGGGGGGGATACGGAGAAACATCTAGTGGGTTTACGATTACTAGTTCCCCTAAATTGAAATCTGTTAGTTCGACTCTTCCTGTTCAAGTTACCAATCTCTCGGACGTGGTTTCTATTGCTGGAGATAACAGTGGCTACGCACTCGATAGTTCTGGTAATGTCTGGGCATGGGGTTCTAATGATTCTGGGCAACTCGGAAATGGGACAACAAATGACTCAAGCACCCCAATCAAAGTCTCAAATCTGTCAAATATAGTTGCAATAGCTGCAAAAGATATTACTAATTACGCTCTAGACGGTTCTGGTCATGTTTGGACATGGGGTTCTAATTTTTATGGTCAACTTGGTAACGGGACATCGGGAGGGAAGGATATTTCAACAACTCCAGTTCAAATTTCTAAACTAACAAATATTGTAGCTGTAGCTGCAGGACCGGTAACAGGTTACGCACTTGACAGCTCAGGCCATGTCTGGGCCTGGGGAGATGGGATCTATGGCGAACTTGGTAACGGAACAACGACTGATTTAAAAGGTCCCGTTCAAGTTCCTAATCTACCTAAAATAGTGGCAATAGATGGGGGCGTCGATGGTTATGCCCTTGACGATTATGGGTATGTCTGGTCATGGGGAGAAAATCTTGATGGCTCATTAGGTAAAGGGATATCAAGTAACTTAATGATTACTGGTCCTGCAAAAGTTTCAAATCTGTCCAATATTGTAGCAATTGCTGCGGGAGGCGACACTCAGTATGCTCTTGACGGATCCGGTCATGTTTGGTCATGGGGACATAATTATGGGGGGCAACTCGGTAATAATACGGTCAAAAATAACACAACTGTTCCTGTTCAAGTTTCTAATCTAAAAAATATTGTTTCCATCGCTGGTGGATTTGTTACTGGTTATGCGCTAGACAGTTCTGGTCATGTCTGGGCTTGGGGAGAAGGAAATTATGGTCAATTTGGCAACGGAACATCCTCAGTAGATGCTTTTTCAATTACCCCGGTCCAAGTGTCTAACCTCCCTCCCAAATGAGCAAATAATTGAACATAAAGTCCGAGTTCTAAGTGCCTCATTGGTCGTGTTACCAACTCGCATTTAGGCCATACTACCAACCCCCCGATCAATGTCCACGCGTATATCTGGGCAAACCAAACCTAGCCTAAGGGCCTTGCGGCTCTCGTCTCCCAATCGTGCTCGACGTGAATGGCTCCCAATCCGGGCAAACCCACTGGGGTTGGCGTCTATTCCAAAAGCCTTAAAAGAAGAAGTAATGAAAGAATATTCCTATATGTGTGCCATTTGTGGTAAGGGAAATCCTCAATTGCACCATATTGACGGTGAGAACATGAATAATGTTGCTATGAATTTGATACCTTTATGTTCTAACCATCACCTTATAGATCTAGTTAATGATACTCATAGATTATCATTAATGAACGCTATGCTCCATAATATTGATGGTGAAATAACTTTAGGCGATACCCTTTCAAATGCTGGAAAGATCATGAAAGGCTTTGATGTTGTGCTTACAAATCCGCCTTTCGGAACAAAAAGGGCGGTGAACGTGCTACTCGTGATGACTTCGTATATCCTTCATTATAAACCAGTCCAAACACCTGGCGGCTTTGAATGAATGTTGGTGGATTGGGGTGTCTTTGGTGAGGTGAGGAAAACGAACTCTTGAACCACCCAGAACGTCATTAAGTATAGCGGTGTCCATAGGTTCGAAATTCGAGATTGTTAGGAATTGGGGCGAAGTAAGCCACCTAAAAGGTGAGTCATATGAAAAGATAAACTTTGTTAGTTTGAGAATAAAACATAATACGATTATAATAAAAGCGAGCGTTTAAATGAAAGGAAGGTGAACCAAAGCTTACTTACAAGCTTTGCTAGAAGATGAAAATAGCTAAGGGTATCGAAACACTTGAACTGACAATGAATTTTGCGGGGAATCAAAGTGTGATTCATCCAACACTGATCTGGGATAATGATACTGTGATTTTGGTTGACACTGGTCTTCCTGGCCAACTGCAAGAAATTCGTGAGGCAATGGATAAAGCTGGTGTTCCATTTGGCAAACTAAGCAAAGTAATCCTTACTCACCACGACATTGATCATATTGGTAGTCTTCCGGACGTGGTGCGGGAATCCGACCACAAAATTGAAGTGCTTGCACACGCAGCAGAAAAACCGTACATCGAAGGCGAAAAGACATTTGTCAAAATTACCCCTGAACGAATAGCGAAGATGTTGGAATCTCTCCCAGATGAACAACGAGAGCAAGCACAAGCAATGTTCGCAAACCCACCAAAAGCTAGCGTCAATACAACAGTTGCAGATGGAGAGGTTTTACCATACTGTGGAGGCATTACGGTAATCTTTACATCAGGTCATACCCCTGGTCATATTTGCTTGTACCATAATGAAAGCAAAACTCTCATCACCGGAGATGCCATGATTATTCTAGCTGGTCAATTACTTGGACCGAATCCACAAGCTACACCCGACATGGACACCGCTATCCAGGCACTGAAAAAATTTACAGCCTACGACATTGAAACGGTAATCTGTTATCATGGAGGCATATACAAAGATAATGTGAATCAACGTTTGGTGGAGTTAGTAAAAGGTCAATAAGCGAATAAGAGCAAGCAAACCATAAGAGGTAAAACAATTTGCCTAAAATAAAAACAAGCTCTTCCTACATAGTTCAGGCAAGGGGGCTTGTTATAAGTACCAGTCATTCAGCCAGGGGATGTTTGTCAAATTATCTGAACGTTTTCCAGTTAAAATAAACCAGTTCTCAGGCACACCCGGCGGCTTGTTGAATGGGGTGTTGGTAGATGGGGGTGTCTTAGGTGAGGTTGGAAATACAAAAACAGGCTCAGCAGTAAAATCTGTTGAGCCTATCTTTATTATTGAACTGCATCGTTAAGTATCTTTCCAGCTGTCGAGGCGACGTGATGCCTTACTAAAGTATCAGAATTTTTGGTTTAGCGCTAGGCAAAGAATAGCTTCTAAATAATATAAAAATACCATAAGATTGGCATTTTTTTCTGTTATCATCTTAATATAAATGAAAAGATGTTACATATCTTGGAGTAAGGGGTTGTTTAGATGCTAACTGGGATTTAATCGAAAGTTTTGAAGGCGTACATACAAAGTCAAGATGATATGGAATTCGTTGGCGTGGCCTATCACAGAGGGATTTTGTAAATCGGATTTGAATACTATTGTTAATAGATTTAGTAAATAATCCTAGTGAATATTTACTAAGGTCATGTTTATTGCGAAAGAGTAAAATCTGTTATGGATAAGCCCTTTTTAGTAAGCAAAATTTTTAAATTGGAGGGCAAGTCCATATGAATGATAATTATTACAAACATTTAATGGAAGATTCGCCAATAGGATATGCCTATCACAAAATAATATGTAATGTAGAAGGTATTCCTTGTGAATATGAATTTATTGAAGGGAATCTTGCCTTTGAAAAAATTACAGGGCTAATCCGTTCAGACATACTTAGTATAAAAGTTGCTGGAATTATTCCAGGAATAAGATGGTCTAAATTAAAATGGGTGGAGCTTTATGGAGATCTTGAAATTAATGAGGATAAAAAAGAATTTGAGCAGTTTTCAAAACCTTTAAATAAATGGTATAGAGGAATTGTATATTCTCCAAAAAAGAATTATTTGATAACATATTTTTTTGATATATCTAGGGAAAAAGGACAATTAGATGAACTTAAAAATCTCGAAGAAGAGAAAGAGGACAGGGCAGCGGAATTAGTCATTGCGAATAAAGAACTTGCCTATCAAGACGAAGAGAAAGAAGACAGAGCCGCGGAATTAGTTATTGCGAATAAAGAGCTTGTCCATCAAAACGATGAGAAAGAAAAAAGGGCAGCGGAATTAGTCATTGCGAATAAAGAGCTTGTTCATCAAAACGAAGAGAAAGAAAAAAGGGCAGCGGAATTAGTCATTGCGAACAAAGAGCTTGCCTATCAAAACGAAGAAAAAGAAGACAGAGCCGCGGAATTAGTTATTGCGAATAAAGAGCTTGCGTTTCAAAGCGAAGAGAAAGAAGACAGAGCCGCGGAATT
>OMOF01000416.1 GCA_900290375.1 Candidatus Desulfosporosinus infrequens | reverse complement strand
TACCCTGTTCTTGACGGGTCATGTTATGATCCAACAGGCAACTACTTGTACTTGGATCGTGTTTTTTGCCATCCCTGAGCTACGTAATTTTTCCGGCGCTCTATGGATTGGTTTGTTAATTGGTACCTACTGGGCTGTTTTTTCCAATCTTACCGTGGAGCCAACAGAAGCGCTCACCGAAGATTCTGGCTTTGCCATCGGTCACCAACAGATGTTCTGGGTGTGGGTAACTAGTAAAGTTGCTCATTTAGTCGGCGATCCTGAGAAAACCGTAGAAAACTTCAAAATGCCAAAATGGTTAATGGTCTTTAATGACAACGTCATTGCAACCGGTACATTAATGCTCCTTTTCTTCGGAACAATTATGGCAATCCTTGGTGAACCTTATTTACGTGTGATGGACAAAGCTGGTTTCCCTGAAACCTTAGCATTCGCTACCTATATTCTCGGAAAATCATTGTCCTTTGCCGTATATCTCTTTATTTTAATCAGTGGTGTAAGAATGTTCGTAGCAGAACTTACCGAGTCTTTCCGTGGTATCTCGGAAAAGATTTTGCCTGGTGCCTTGCCAGCAGTCGATTGCGCTGCAATCTATGGTTTCTCATCACCAAACACCGTGCTCTTCGGATTTATCTTTGGTTGTCTTGGTCAATTTGTCGCAATTGCCGGACTGTTTATCTTCAAAGCTCCGATCATGATTATCACTGGTTTCGTACCCGTATTCTTTGATAATGCCACGACCGCTGTTTTTGCCAATAAGTTTGGTGGCGTTCGTGCCGCATCGATCTTACCTTTTTGTACAGGTATCATACAGGTAATGGGTGGTGCATGCGCCGCTTGGTATTTTGAACTTTATAAATTTGGCGGTTGGCATGGAAATATTGACTGGGATACGATTTGGCCACTCTTTGGTGTTATTATGAAAAATTTCTCGATGTTAGGATTAGTTTTTGTGATCCTCGGAATGCTTGTAATTCCACAACTTCAATATCGTAACAGTGCCAATAAAGAAAATTATTTTAAAGCAATGGATGGAGGTTGATTGTAATGATTAAAGTAGTAGCAGCTTGTGGTAATGGTATGGGGTCTAGTCAAATCATTAAAATGAAAATCGCTAAGGTCTTCAAAAAACTAGGTATTGAGGCTACGATTGATCACATGAGTGTGGGGGAAGCAAAATCAGCCGCTTCAGGCTATGATGCCGTCTTCTGTGGTGCTTCCTTTGTCGATAATTACAAAATTAAAAACAATAAGACAAAAGTAATCGGTCTCGTTAATTTGTTATCAGAAGCAGAAATCGAAGCTAAAATTATCGAAAATGACATTAAATAAGACTCGCTAACCTACGCTCCTTCACGAAGCAATGTAACTATATTTTATACATCACCGGGGGTATATCTTAAATCTGCTGGGCTAAAGCAAAACTTCGCATGGAGACTTCTGCCCCACCTGAGACATCATCAGGCAACTCTCACAAATTAAAATGAGAGTCAGCGATTTTAGATATACCCCTAATAAATTAGAAAGTTGTGATACAAATGGAAAATTTATTAGGTCTTTATGAAAAAGCCTTACCTAAAGATATGGATTGGTCAACCAAACTAACCACCGCTAAAAAATTAGGTTTCGATTTCATGGAAATTTCCATTGATGAAACCGATGAACGCTTAGCTCGCCTGGACTGGACAGCTGAGGAAAAAAATCAATTATTACAAGACATGCAACATAACAACGTCCCACTTCTATCGATGTGTTTCAGCGGTCATCGCCGTTATCCACTGGGGAGTCGCAGCCAACAAACAAGAGAAAAAGCCCTGCAATTGATGGAAAAGGCAATTAAATTTGCAAGTTACATGGGAATCCGCGTCATACAACTCGCTGGCTATGATGTGTATTATGAGGAACATGGTGAGGATACCTTAGCTTATTTTATTGAAGGTCTAAAAAAATCCGTGGCCATGGCGGCGAAATATCAGGTCATGCTCGCCATTGAGATTATGGATACACCGTTTCTCAATTCCATTCAAAAGTATATGGAATATGACCGTTTACTTCAATCACCATGGCTAACGGTTTATCCGGATATCGGAAACCTGAGTGCGTGGAATCATGATGTTCCTGCTGAGTTAGAATTAGGATTTTCACGTATTGTTGCGGTTCACATCAAAGAAACCCTTAATGTCACCGAAACGTTTCCTGGGAAATTCCGCGACACGGCTTTTGGCACAGGGGATGTAGATTTTGTAACCATCTTTACCAAATTAAAAACCCTAGGGTATAGCGGGTCTTTCCTCATTGAAATGTGGGCTGATACCTTTGTAGATCCCTTAGCGGAAATCGCTAGAT
>OMOF01000415.1 GCA_900290375.1 Candidatus Desulfosporosinus infrequens | reverse complement strand
TTAGAGAGACTTACATCCCTTTGTAGGGGTTAGGACCCAATTCTTCTAGTCTCTCGGCAAAGCCGTCCAAGATAGCCGGTATCTTGTCGTAATCCATGATGGAGATTTGCTCCATCCGAACCCGATCAGATTCGAGGTCTAGCCTGTTTAATGTTTCTGCTACCTTCGATAATCTGGTTTCGGCCAACT
This sequence comes from Candidatus Desulfosporosinus infrequens, assembly GCA_900290375.1. Lineage (GTDB taxonomy): Bacteria > Bacillota > Desulfitobacteriia > Desulfitobacteriales > Desulfitobacteriaceae > Desulfosporosinus > Desulfosporosinus infrequens. Next base: position 3,284 of record OMOF01000415.1, on the reverse strand, counting down.
CACTACCTTTTATGAAGTGGCATTGATAATCATCTCCATGTTTGCATCCTAGAAGAAGTATTCCATCAATCCCTTTAGATAATGTATCAGCGATCCAAATTAAGTTCATTGAGCCTAAGCATCTTACTGGGACAACGCGCACCCAAGCATTATAATTGAGATGGTTAATGCCCGCCATGTCTAAAGCTGGATAAGCATCGTTTTCACAAGCAAAAATGACAATTCTTGGCTTTTCCTCATCTTCTTCTGGCACTTCGATGGCTTTAATCATGTTGCCGATCATTGGCACGGAATAGTTCTTAAACGATATAATCCGTTCAGGACACGCTCCCATACAAATTCCGCAACGGCGACAACGTGTCGGATTCGGCAGCGGGTTGAATTTATCATCTTCGTTAATCGCCCCGAATGGACACTCCACTGTACAACGCTTGCACTGGGTACATCTTGACATTGCGAAATCCGGGAATGAGAGGTCCCCTACCCTTGGGTGCACTGCTGATCCCAGCGCGCTCAGTTCTATACATTGGATGGCCTTCATGGCCGCTCCTGTTGCATCTTCAATGCTTGATGACTCGTCCATCGGCGCCCTTACACTACCGGCCGCATAAATTCCTGTGCGACGTGTTTCATACGGGAAACAGATGAAATGAGAATCCGCAAAGCCATATTTTACAGTCGGCATCTCTGGTCCCTGACGGTAGGCCAAGTTCAAGAGGTTCGACTTAAGAATAAGTTCTTGATCAACTACTTCTTCTTCGCAATCCTCAGTCTCAACTTTTACCACCAGACTCTCTCCAATGGCTGTCGTTGGCACCATTCCTGTCGCCAGTACGACCATATCTACGCCCTCTGTACTAATTCCCGATCCCGTTAACACATCGGTTGCTTCTATGATCAAATTCTTTTCGCCGTCTTCTTTAATTCCAGTGATTTCACCTCTGACGAAAATTCCTCCGTCTTTCTGCACTTGTTGGTAGAGGCGTTCATATTGACCCGGCGTTCTGATGTCTTTATGGAAGATATAGACCGCTGCTTCTGGGTTTTGCTCCTTCAGATAGGTCGCTTGTTTTAAAGATTCAACACAACATACTGATGAGCAGTACGGCAAGTGTTCCTTATCCCGTGAACCAGCGCACTGTATGAAAGCTATGCTCTGCACTTCTTTACCATCCGGGCGCACAATTTTGCCCTTCTTGGCCAACTCTTCCATTTTTAGACCTGTAATTACGTTTTCATACTTGCCATAACCTAGATGTTCTAGTTTGGTCGCTTCATACGGAACGGCTCCAGTTGCTAAGATGACTGAACCGATTCTTTCTGTAACGATCGTACCGTTTTGGTTGATACTAACATCGAACATTCCCGGTGCGCCAGCAATCTCTTTTATTTCAGCTCCCACGTAGACGGTTACATCTGGGTTCGCTTCGACTTCTTTAATCCGTTCAGCAATATCAACTTCTTCTAGAGCGGTGTAAGGTGCCTTCCTCGGTGCTTGTTTGTATAAAGAATTCATCCAGCCACCCAGTACCGGACTTTTTTCTACTAACACCGTTTTGTAGCCTGCTTTGGCACCTTCTAAAGCGGCAGTTATGCCTGACAGTCCGCCACCGACTACTAAGATGGTTTTTACCATATTTTCGCCCTTAAAAGACTCAGGTTGTTGGATATGGTTTGTTTTGGCTAGGCTCATCCGCAGAGCATCTTCAGCCATCATTTGGGTATCTTCATCATTGGCCGGATGACACCAGGTAATCTGTTCCCTTAGGTTGACTCTTTCCAGAATGATTTCGGGTCCAAAGTCAAAGACATCGTAATTAACCCGTGATGAGCACCCTGCGATCAAGACTGTATTGACACCATCGTTCTCTATATCACTCTTTATTTGTGCCACACCTTCTGCTCCACAGTAAAAAGCATGCGACTTACATACCGGTACCTTGCCTTCCTTGGTGGCAACCTTGGACAGACTCCCTATATCCAGTGATTCCCCGATACTACAACCGGTGCAGATATAAACACCTGTTTTTTTATCCATTGTGCTACCTCCTCACCGTCGATTGAATGGCCTTTATAGCTGCAGCCGTAGCATCTCTAACCGCTGAGGCAACATCCAATGGTTTCTTAACGCATCCAGTTCCATAAATTCCGGGTTGCTGTGAATCGGTAGCAATAAATCCATCCTCATCATAAGCTATTGCAGCAGGTACTTCTGACCCGGCAGTGGCCGGTACCATCCCTGTCGCAAGTACAACCATGTCAACCTTTTCCTTCATCATTTCCCCGGTAACTTGGTTCTCTACTTGAACGTATAAATCTTTTGTCAACGGATCCTCGGTTATCTCCCCGACTTTCCCTTTGATCATCGTAATACTATCTTGTACTTTGGTATAAAAATCTTCATATTTTCCCATGGCCCTAACATCTATATAAAACATAGAGACCTTGGCTTCGGGATTCTGCGCTAACACATACGTTGCTTGTTTTAAAGAAGCCATACAGCAAACCCCTGAACAATAGGGCAGGTTGTTTTCATCTCGCGATCCTGCACACTGTACGAAGGCAACACTTTCGACTTCTTTCCCGTCGGACGGTCGTACTATTTTACCTCTGGTTGGGCCATTATGCGCTGCCATTCTTTCCATAATCACGTTCGTAATGACATTCTGATGCTGTCCATATCCATAATAGTCCACTCGTTTGGCATCATAGGGTTCCCAACCTGTCGCCCAAATTATGGCGCCCACATTCAACTTGAAGCTTTTTGCTGTCATGTCTAATTCTATGGCTCCATATTCGCACGCAGTTACACATTTCCCGCATTCCGCACCTAGGCAAGCCTTATCGTCAATCACGTATTTCATCGGAAAAGCAAACTCATGTGCCTTGTATATTGCTTTGGTTTTGTCCAATCCGTAGTTGAATTCGTTTGACCTCTCTGCCGGACACACTTCAACGCACTTTCCGCAGGCTGTGCAGTTCTCGTTCACATAACGTGCATTAGCTCTCACCGTGACCGTGAAATCTCCTTCTTCACCCTCAATCTTTTCAATCTCGGCTACTGTGAAAAATTTGATCCTCGGATTTTGCTTGATCCTTTTAAAGTTAATCTCCAACCCACAGTTCGGCGGGCACAACTTAGGAAAATATTGATTCATCTGTGCTACTCTTCCACCGAGATATGGTTTTTGTTCTACCATGTAGACCTCGTGTCCAGCCTCGGAAGCTTCCACTGCGGCAGTAAGCCCGCTTATTCCTCCTCCAACCACTAGAATACTCTTATA
>OMOF01000678.1 GCA_900290375.1 Candidatus Desulfosporosinus infrequens | reverse complement strand
TATTAGTCGTTGTTATTTTTTTAATGTCTCAGAAAAGAAAGCATTATTCTTGACAGTGCGATCTTATGGAAATATAATGAACTATATCATTTAATGTACTGTGTATACAAAATGAATTTGTACATAGTTCTTGCAAGTTAATTACGTCAACAATTGAGGTGGAAAAATTGTAATGAAATTAAGAGATAAACAAAAGGCGGAAGTTAAATCAGCACTCGTAAGAGCCGGTGAAGAGCTTTTCAGGACAAAGGGGTTTATGGAAACAACAATTGAAGAGATTACTGGCACTGCCGGGGTGGCAAGAGGAACCTTCTATAATTATTTTCAGTCAAAAGAAGATTTAGCACTCGAGTTATTTTACGAGACCGAAGAATTAACGACGAAGCAAATTGACGATTTTTTTGAAACAACTCCAGGAACAGATAATCAAATTAAGGCACTTATTGCCAGTGCTGTTGAGTGGACCTTAAAAAGACCAGAACTCGTCTTGGTCACCCTGCTAGAAAAGATGAAACGCGGACAAACGCCAGAACATCCGAAAGGGCCTCTCTTCCGAAGAATGATAACAGAAGTTTTCGAACGTGGTCAGATCGCTGGAGCTGTAACGAGAGAACGACCTCCACAGGAGCTCGCTAGCGATATTGATGGGTTATATATGGTTCACATGGTTAGATGGTATCATTATGGTGAACAATACGACCTCTTATCCACTATTCTATCCGCAGTTAACACCTACTTAACAGGTGCGCTGATAAATCAGTGAGAAATTAATTGATTGAGGGAGGTAGAGATGTAATGTCTCTTTGGGAAGCTAAGGGGTTCTGGATACGAGACAATATTCATTGGCCGAAGCCGGTACACCCACTTTTTGTCTCTTATGGACTCATTCCTGTCGAAGTTGGATCAGCTCGTGCTTATAAGGAATGGTCTATGCCTTCTCTTAAATTTGCCTATCTTGTTCTCCATGGATATGTCTTTCAACGTATTGAGCCCATTGGGGGAGATGCTCCACCGATTATGGAGCGGCTTCCGTTTCTATTTCATTTGTGGCGGATTAACCCGAAGCTCCGCAGCAGGGTCTTTGGTTTTGGACGGTTTCTTAAAGAAAAAGGGTTTGAGAATCATATCCATGCATGGAGGGATGTATGGGAACCGGAAGCTCAAATGCGTCTAGAGCCGATTCGAAATTTTGATCGCGCCAACGCGAGTTTAGAAGAACTGGCCAATCATCTTGATCAATGCTATGACTTTTTATGCTGGTCATGGAATCCACATATAAAAATTGTCGCGCTTGGTATGTATATACGTGGGCGATGGGTGGAGGTTTGTGAAAGACTTCTTAATCTGACAGACTTTGAAGCCTTCGAATTGGTTCAGATTAATGATCCTGAGGTATTAAACACGACGAATCGTCTCTTAACCTTGGCACGGCGTGCTGCAGCAGACCCGACGGTTAGCGATATTTTGTCTTTGCCTAGTGAAAAAGCACTTGAGCGGATGTCCCATATTTGGTTTAAGGAAGAGCTCGATCAATTCTTAGAAACTGAGGGAGATCGGCCTGCAGATAGTTTCGAATTCACACCCACATGGAGAGAAATGCCAGAGATAGTGGTTGGGATTATCAAGGGGTTAATGGATTCAGAAGACTCTATAACCGAAGACTCTGATTTTCAAGCTTACCGGCTGCAACGGATCAAGGAACTCCGCAGCACTTTAACGGGAAAGAATCGGGAGGAATTCGACGCATGGCTTGAATTAGCAGAGCAAGCTCAACCTTTAAGTGAAATTCATGACTACATTTTATGGACTGTCCCCCTTAGCCATACACGTTATGATGCAATTGAGGCAGGCAGAAGATTTGTTCAAGATCGTATTCTTGATTGTCCTGAGGACACTTTATTCCTATACCGCGAAGAATTACTCTCAGCCCTAAGAGGATATTACAACCTTGCTAGCTTAAAAGAACTGGTGGCCGTGAGGAAGGCTGAGCATACCGAAAATTTCTCGTTAGTGCCTCCACAAACAATTGGAAAAATGCCTATCGAAACCCCTTGGGATGTTTTTCCCCCTATTGTAGCGGAGGGGTTGAAGATTTTTGTGAAACAATTTTCCCATCTTGAAGCGCAGCAGGGAGCGTCGATAGAGCTATCTCCTGAGGGAGAATTGTTTGGTACCCCAGGTTCGCCAGGAGTTGCAGAAGGCCCCGTGCGTATTATTCATACAGCTGAGGAGTTCCACTTGGTTCAAGAAGGGGAGGTCTTAGTCTGTCCGTTTACTACACCGACATGGACGGTACTATTTCCGCGTGTGGTGGGGTTAATAACCGATTCGGGTGGAGCCTTGTCCCATGCAGCAATCGTTTCTCGAGAATACAGACTTCCTTCGGTAGTCGGGACGATTAATGGAACAAAAATATTGTATAATGGGCAGCGTGTCCGTGTGGACGGAGCCGCTGGAAAGCTTCAAGTCCTAGATTGAGAATAACTAAAGTGAAATAGCTAAATGGAGAATAAGGCGATGAAATATATACGGTTACTTCAAGAATTAAGTAGAGAAGACCTGTCCTTAGCCGGAGGAAAAGGTGCTAATCTAGGTGAATTAATGTTAGCCGAAATGAAAGTGCCCCAAGGTTTTGTTTTAACCGTTGAAGGGTACCGTCATTGCATAACTCAGGTCCGTTTACCGAAAATTAAGGTCCATGACCTACCAACTTTGGAAGATGTAACTTCTAAGATTCAGATGGAAATAGAAAATGTTTACTTACCTGATGAAGTAACGAGAGAAGTCCTTGAAGCTTATAGAAGAATGGGAAGCCCTAAAGTTGCTGTTCGTTCCTCGGCTACGGCTGAAGATTTACCCAGTGCAAGTTTTGCAGGTCAACAAGAAACTTATCTAAATATTCAAGAGGAAAGTGCAGTTCTCGATGCCATAAAAAAATGCTGGGCTTCTCTTTGGGCGCCCCGAGCAGTGCAGTATCGTTCATTACAAGGATTTGGAGAGAGTGAAGTTGCCCTTGCTGTGGTCATTCAGGAAATGGCACCGCATGAGGTCTCGGGAGTGGTCTTTACAGTTAACCCTCTTTCCAATGACTCAAGTGAGCTGATCATTAATGCTGCACACGGTGTCGGGGAGGCTTTGGTTCAAGGAGAAATCGTTCCTGATCAATGGCTTGCCAGACGTCCTGATGGTGCAGTTCTTAAATTTAGTCCTGCTCCGAAGAAGGGCCAAACGCCTTCACCCTACATTAATACACAACGCCCTGCCCGAGGGTGTTTAACCTCCCATCAGGTTCGGGAGTTAGTTTGTCTATGTCTCCGGATAGAAGAGCATTTCAATGGAGTACCTCAAGATATCGAGTGGAGCTATGGCTTAGGGGAGTTTTACCTGCTTCAAAGCAGGCCCATTACTACACTTAAGACCTAGTGATTCTGAGCGCAAAGCTACATGCATTTCTAATACCGTATGCAAATAGAGCAATGACGAGCCGGAAGGGCTTAATATTGCTCTATTGACATATTTACTATTCAGATTGAGTCGGATTTTTCTCGTTTACAAAACTACCTACTCTCCGGGTCCAGAAAAATTTACAATGAAGTAACATTTACATTAACATCAACGCACGTTGGTGTTACGTCATTGAAGGTTTTTAGATAGATTTAAATTCAAAGTGTTCGGGTGGTATGAATAGTAACATATCATCAATACTATATGAACAAGAATAATTGGTTGAGATAATAGTCTAATTATGATACAATTTGACTATATAGATATATCGGAAAGCGGTGATACCTTGGAAGCATCAATCAGACCGTCAGCAGATTTAAGAAATCATTATAGTGAAATTTCTAGGCAGTGCAGAGAATCGAGGGATGCAGTTATTATCACTGTAAATGGACGAGGCGATACAGCCGTTCTTGGATTACAGGATTATTATCAGATGAAATCTGAACTGGAACTACTCAGAACACTTGCCGAAGCGGAAGATGATGTGAAGCATGGAAAGGTAGCACCAATTCAGAATTCGTTCGATGATCTTCGTGCATCTTTACTGGAAAGGAAGAATGGATGAAGTATAAAATCTTACGAGCGGATAAAGCAGAGGACCAACTTCGTGAAATCATTTTTCATATTGCAGATGATTCAGGTGATGTAGATATTGCACTAGGTTATTTGGATAAGATTGAAACTGCAATCAATCGTCTTCAGGAGTTTCCAGAGTCGGGAAGTATTCCTAGATATTCGATTTTAAAAAAGCAAGGGTATAGAGTAGTAATTATTGAAAGGCATCTTGTGTTTTATAAGATAAACGAGGAAGATAAGTTAGTTATTATTTATGCCATCGTGGATGGTAGAAGAGAATATCGTAATTTAATATAAGAAGTATAAAAGGAGCATTCAGACTAAAATCTGAATGCTTTTCTGTCAAGCAAAAGAAGTGAAAATAGAATCCAAAAAGTATCGCCACTAAGGAACTTCTAGGTCTTTGTGACATCTTTTTTGTATCATCAACGCACGTTTTTGTCACTTCAATGTATACAATGCATTCACATCAACGCATGTGGAGACGGTGGTAAGTATGGAAAAATGCACAGTCTGAGAGTGGCTTGTAGCAAGGGTTGCAGAGTTATGGGCTTGAATTATGTGAAAAGGTTAATAGGACTATCTAGTAACACGGGAACATATTAGAACGATTTGGGATTGACAGTTTTGAGGCAGGGTGCGTTCGCGAGAACATATGCGAGATGTAAATGTTACCAGCGGTGTTGGTAATTTTTGCTGGGGTGAGATCGGGTTATAAGGAGTCGCAACGTGAGTATATAATGGTCATCAGAAATCAGATCGTTTGAAAAGATAGTAATTGCGTTGGTTGAGAAGATAGGAGTTCTCACACCAACGCATTTTGTTTTTGAAGAGTGTCCTACCCCCTGCGTTCATTTATATAGCCTATACAGCATCTAATGATGGACGTCATAATTACGCGAGATGTTTCTCCATCAAGCGCTGTTTGTGCTTCATGCATTAATATCAATGCCATTTGACACTGTTTTAGTGCCCAACAATAAGATAAGATTCAACTAGAATAAGTAGTAAGCATCTGAATACAGCTTACACAAGATATATTCAGATGCTTGGAAAGGGATTTACGTAACGGCACGTTAAAGAGCGCAAAACAATGACTTTTTAATTAGACGGTTATTGTTAGCATGCTTTAAACCGAGCGACATTACAATTTAGAAAGGAACAACACGAATGGATGAAATGAAACAATTTATTCAGTTCAAACTAGGTATACACGACTATGCAGTAGAAATGAGCAGCGTTCGAGAAATTATCAAACCTGTGAAAGTTACTCAACTTTTGGGGTCTCCAGCCTACATTCAGGGAATTGCTAAAGTACGTGATGGCGTTGTTACGGTCGTTGATTTAAGAAAGAAATTCAATATCGCTTCGACTGACGAAGGGGAACCTAGAATCATGATTTTTGAGTCAGACTCCGAGACCGAGAAAATTGGTCTCTGGGTAGATGATGTTGTTGAAATACGAGAAAGTAACTCTATAGAAAAAGTCCCAAACATCATTCACCAAGGCACGATTAAAGAAGTTTTAAAAATCGATGATGCTATCATTCCGGTAATGGATATTGAAAAGCTCTTTTCCAGCGATGTTTTAGCTTGGTTAGGTTCCAATATTGAATAGCCGTTGTGGCTCAAGAACAATAGACTTATAGGAGGAATTGAAAATGATAGAAGATTACATACAAGTGGTTGATATAATCTTTGACACTGATTTTGGGAAAACATCTACTTTCTTATTTGACCTGGAGAAATATATATATGTAAGAATGGGATCAGTTATTAAACTTCCGCTTGACGTAGGAACAATATTACCAGCAACGTCAACATCAATTGAATGCATTCAAACGGGTAATAAGGTTCAAAAACTTATAGGCGCGGAGGCCTTAGGAATCGCTTACACTGGAGTAGCTTATCCAATTAGAGAAAATGGAGTCATTATCGGTGGAATTGCTGTCACAGGGTCAACTGAGAGGGAAAGCGCACTTGAAAAATTACCTGACTTGTCAAAAAATCTTTCGGAAGCTCTACAACAAGTCTCAGCTGCCGTTGAAAATATCGCTGCATCTGCTCAGGATCTTGCAGACGGTGGACACGCACTCTCATTACAATCTCAAGAAGTCAATGAAAAGGCACTTGTCATGGAAGAAGTTGTAGAATATATTAATTCAGTTGCTAGCGATACGAAAGTTCTCGGGCTCAATGCTTCGATTGAGGCTGCTAGAGCTGGCGAGGTTGGAAGAGGTTTTGCGGTGGTGGCCTCGGAAATAAGAACGATGGCAATATCTAGTGCCACCTCTGCAAAAGACATCCGCAAAATCATAGGTGGTATTCAAGGTCTAGTTGGTAAGATGAATATAGAATTAGAAAAAGTAGGTGGCAATACACAGGAAGTCTCAGCCGCTGTCGAGGAAATTGGAGCGACCATCGAAACGTTAGCAGAGTCTGCGATCGAATTA
>OMOF01000663.1 GCA_900290375.1 Candidatus Desulfosporosinus infrequens | reverse complement strand
GAGGCCGCTTAAACGGCGCGGCTTGACAGTGACGTCGGTTGACGATCCTAGCTAGGGCAGTGCCGACCAAGTGTTCAGGAACATCGAAAACCTGTTGGACTTCTGAAAAGGGGTAATGATTGGTGATATTAAAGTTAAAAATAATGACTTTTCAAGTCTTACCAAAGCTTTTCTAGTTGAAAGCTTGTGAATACAATAGCTCCTTAATAGAAGAAAAAAGCAATAAAAATGGCATTTTTCTCTGTTATCATTCTAAGTGGAAAGAAAAGCATACAAAGCACAGCATCTTTCTCCATCAATAGAACTTGCAGAGCACCTGAATAGTGGAAGAATGATAAAGCATGTTATGGACAATCGTCGTTATTCTAGGGATCTTATGGCTTCTTGGTATGGTCACTTCATATACTGCGGGCGGATTAATTCATATCCTTCTCGTAATTGCTTTAATTATAGTGGTGTTTAACCTCATTTCAGGGAGGCGGGCGCTTTAGCCGACGAATTTATTTTACCAAAAACATTCAAATGAATATTTCAAGTCAAGGAATTCTAGTTTGATGACCACTACTGGACGGTTCGCTATCTGATCGCCGACACAGGAAACTGGCTTACGGGCAGGCAGGTATTGATCTCTCCCCATGCTCTGGTCGCAGTAAATAAAGAAGAGCAATATATCTCCATCAATTTGACCAAAAAGCAACTTGAGGACAGTCCATACTTGGACGAGGACAAGCCCGTCTAGCGACAATTCGAGGAGGCATAGTACGGGTATTATGAATGGCCGACGTATTGGGACGGCCCATATATGTGGGGATTTTATCCTAACATTGAATTTGACCTCAAAGAGCGGAAAGAATCCAAGCAAGGTGAGAAAACATGGGATCCCCACTTACGTAGCACTTACGAGGTTAGTGGCTACGACATCCAAGCCGCAGATGGCGAGATTGGCCACGTCGAGGATTTTGTCATCTATGACGAGACGTGGGCGATTCGTTATCTAATCATCGATACACGGAACTGGTGGCCGGGGAAAAGGGTTTTGATTTCACCGCAATGGATCGAGAACGTTAGCTGGAACGAGACGAAAGTATTCGTCAGTCTTCTCCGCGAGACCATCAAGCAGTCACCGGAATATACGGAGGAGTTGCTGTTAACCCGGGATTATGAGATCGGACTGCATCAACATTACAATCGCCAAGGGTACTGGGTCGATGAACCGTCTGTCAAAGAGCATTCCCGTTGAAGCAAACTACGGTTCGCGTAATTTTCGCCGACGATGAAGGCATATATATTTGCAAGTACTGGCGAAGCTTGAAGCTCCGTCCCCTATCTATCTCACTGTGCATACCCTTCAAGGAGCGAGCCAGACCTTCTCTAGCTTACAAGGGTGGACAATCTATGGGTTCTGTCCTAATCGGTCAAAACTTTAGCGATGCTCGCTATTTTTATAGTCGTCCCTCAGCGGCGGGTAAGGATGGCTATGATGCAGCCAATTCAAGTGGTTCTAATTTAGGACCAACAAATAAAGTGTTTTTAGACTCCGTAGCCAAGTGAGCGGAACAGTGAGAACAGACAATGGATTATCTTCAGCGACTCCAGTACCAGGAGACTTGGTTACAGCTTCTGCTAGTGGTTTGGACCCCGATATTACACNNCAGGGTTGCTAAAGCCAGGAATGATAGATAACAAGAAATTAAGGCTCTTGTAGACCAGTATACTGAGGGTAGACAGTTCAGATTTCTGGGTGAGCCACGGGTAAATACATTACAATTAAATATGGCCTTAGATTCACTATAAGTCGGGTGATGGTTAAATGGAAAAAGAGAAACGAGTAGACCCTGATGAGTTGCTTGCCAGCCTGGATAAGGAGGGCCTCGGGAAACTTGCGATTTTCCTGGGGGCTGCCATCGGGTATCTGTATTTAATTCGTTTGCTTCGCGAATGATGAGATCGTTTTACTGTCCATGGACGGATGCTGACCGAAATCAGGCAATACCTCTCGCAACTGCTTAACAAGATGTTCAAAAATTTTATCGACTTCTTCAGCATGTTTCACAATGATTTCAAAAAACGCGTATAAACCCATGATGGTGGGTCTTCATTTTCCTTAAACACACATAGTACAGAGTTGATCGTTTCTGCTCAGTTCTGCCCAGTTCTCGGCGCAATTTTTCTACGGCGTCAAACGAAGGGATTAGCGGTACCAATACCAAGAAACGCGTGAAATTCAACTCCATGAATAAGGGCATGTTGCAGCTCCAGTAAACCGTCAGAACACGAAAACCGTAATATAGATCGGAATGGTATCGAGAATTACAACCATTGATTAGAAAGGCTCGATCTTTCAATTTCAGTTATCTAATGTT
>OMOF01000411.1 GCA_900290375.1 Candidatus Desulfosporosinus infrequens | reverse complement strand
CGTCGGATCTTGCGCTAAGTAATTTGATTATTGATAAGTCATTTCCAGGGGAGTGGTCGATTAGAGATAACAAACTTTATAAAGGTTTGACTGTCATCAACGACACGACCATTGTTGACCAAATTGGAAAACTAGCGAATGACAATGTGACCATCTTTCAAGGAAACACTCGTATCGCCACAAATGTAAAAAAAGCGGATGGTACACGAGCGGTCGGGACTACAGTGGCATCTGAAGTAGAACAGGCCACCCTGAAGGAGGGGAAAACATATGTTGGAGAAGCGGTTGTTGTTGGTGTAAAAAATCAGACAATCTATGAGCCAATTAAGGACAAACAAGGCAACATCATTGGGATGAGTTTTATCGGAGTACCCAGTTCATTAATTGACTCGTTAGTGTCAGGATTAAGTACCAAAATTATACTATTTATCATAATCGAGCTTTTAATATCAGCGTTGTTAATTTGGGTTATAGTAGCACGTTCACTTCAACGGCTGTATTATATTGTGAATGCAGCAGACCGGATCGCGCAGGGTGATCTTTCCTTAGAAGAGTTCAATTCAAACACTAAAGATGAACTCGGAAAATTAAGTAGGTCATTTAATACGATGACAGTTAATCTAAAGGAACTAGTGCAACATGTCGCTGAGTCGTCTGAGCATGTGGCAGAATCATCTCGAGAAATGTTAATCATCACTGAGCAAAGTGCAGAGGCGTCTGCGCAAATAGCTGTATCAATTGAGAAAGTGGCTATCGGCTCAGTGAACCAGGTCAATTCCCTAACAGGGACTGTATCGGCAATCGAACAGCTCTCGGCAAGCACTCAGCAGGTGGCCGCTACGAGTAACGAGATTGCTGTATTGACAGCTAAAACAATGCAAACGACGGATAAGGGTCAAGCGGCGATTAATATGGTTGTTGTGCAAATGGATAGCATTAATCAAAAAACTGGGCAGGTTCAACAGACCGTTCAGAAGTTGGCAGAAAGCTCGGACCAGATCAACGAAATTATTACGGTTATCACGGGCATAACAGAGCAAACCAATCTTCTCGCGCTCAATGCGGCGATTGAAGCGGCGCGCGCTGGAGAACAAGGGCGTGGATTTGCTGTAGTCGCTGACGAAGTCAGAAAACTAGCTGAGCAATCGAAGGAAGCTGCGCAACAGATCGCGATGTTAATCCAAGCAAACGGGGAAAATATTAAAGAAGCGGTAAGGGCTATGGACGATGAAATTAAGGATGTTCAAGCCGGAATAGGTATCGTAGATACTGCTGGAAAGTCATTTATAGAGATCACTGACCTGGTCCAGCAAGTGTCTATTCAAGTTCAAGAAATATCAGCTACGACTCAAGAAATGGCCAGTGGCACAGAACAAATTGTCTCTTCCATTCAAGTCATTGATCGAATTAGTCAAGACGCGGCAGACCAGACACAAACTGTATCTGCAGCCGTAGAAGAGCAAACTGCGTCAGTCGAACAAATTAATTCATCTAGTAAAGGCTTAGCCTCGATGATCAATGACTTACAAAAAGTCGTGAGTACTTTTAAACTTTAGGATATAGTGGCTGCTTAAGATCCATTATTAGATTGCAGTTCCTTTCTTGGAAAACAAAGTTAAGGAGCGAATCCCACTTAGATGAAGTAACGGCTCCCGTTCAAGATTATTTAGTCTCCCAATAGCATCTGGGTCCTAACCATCTAAAGTGCCAAAGTGTCGAAGCGACCAGTCGCCTGACCCTCGAGCAGTGACATTCCTAGCCTTCACCCTCGTCAACGCCGAAAGACTCTTTTCTCAAGCACCTAGATTAATTGTCGAATTTCCAAAGATTCCAGAGATTCCAGAGAGGGATTCCAAACCCTCTTTATATCGCTTCTTTTTGTTCTAACTTATTTAACCTTATTTTGATTCTTTCTAAATCCTCATATGTCCCGGAATTGATGTTTAAGTTAATATTTTTAATATCTTTCTGAATCCCTTTAATGGATTTATTTATTGATTTTACTTCATTTTCAATACCTTCAAGCTTATAAAGTCTTTCTTCAATGCCTTCAAGTTTGTCGAGTTTTAAACTAATCTCTCTCAATAATTCATTTTCCATGTGTCTCACGCCCTTCTTCGGCTGAAATAATCATACCTAAATTATAATACGAAAGTAAAATTTTATCTATTTATATTCTAACACTCTCATGTTTGGGACAGCGTTGTATCTGGCCCAATACACGAGATGACAACAATGAGCGATAATGGTCACCTGATCTGCGTTTTGCACCATTTATATCCAATTAACCTAGGGGAACTAGCAATCTTACCCGTTTGAACTGTTGTTCATAACGTCTTTAGTTCTTCCAGCCGAGCATGCATTATATTCATAAAGATAGCATGATCCGCGCGATATTACCATAATATTTATAATTTAACTAACTATGGTATTGGCCGGTGAGCAGTTAAAGAAAATGGCCAATCTTGTGGTATCAGTTGAGGTGAGCGCTGAGTGTCATTTTGGAACCCGTCGGCTTGAGCGAATCTATCAAGACCACAGGGAAAAAGCCGCGTATATGAAAAACAAAGGGTATGAATGGAATGTCTATAAATACAACTATGTTGAAGTGGTGGGGAAGATGAAGGATGTCGCAGATCGATCACAGAAGGCCATCGGAAAGAAAATGGGGGAAGGGATAGATGAGTATGTCGAATACTGAGAGGGTCAAACTTCGAGAAAAGTTGACCGAATGGGAGACTTTTCCCAAGCACGACCCCGGGGCTAGGAAGAGCGGAGGAAGG
>OMOF01000409.1 GCA_900290375.1 Candidatus Desulfosporosinus infrequens | reverse complement strand
TATGACGGCTTAACTGGTGCTTATAATAGGTATTATCTTGAAAAGGAAGTAAATGTTATAGATACTGAAAATGATACACCTACCGGGATTATCTTCTGTGATCTAGATAATTTAAAAGTAACAAATGATACTCTGGGACATAATTTTGGAGATAAATTAATAGTAAATGCTTTTAAAATTTTAAAGGATATTATTCCTGAAAACTCAATTATTGCTAGGACGGGTGGAGATGAATTTGTCGCAATTATTAAAAATACTTCTCTTAACAAAGTAAAGGCATTATACATTCAATTATGCGAATCCGTAGCACAACAAAATAAATACAATACAGATTTAGAAGTAAAAGTATCCATAGGTTACTCCTTTTCCGATACTTCGTTAGGAGTTATAAGGGATTTTATTGCTATCGCTGATAAGAATATGTATAAGGCTAAGCAAAGAAAAAGGAATACCATTTCCAACATAATTACTTAAAAATGTATGATCTAGTCAAAAACTTAAGTAAGCTTTGAATTAAGTGAACTAGGAACAGTGTTCAGCAATAAACTGGAGGTTGGAAAATGATCGTAAACAATCTGCTTCTCAAACTAAAGGAACGTACCAATGAGAACATTGCGAAGGCAGAGGATGTGCTGCTAAGTATGAAAGGAAAGATAGAAGTTCTCCGCGATTTGCAAGTTGAGGTGGACATACGCCATGGAGGATCGTCCTATGACCTCATGTTAATTACGAAATTTGATTCGATGGAAGATTTAGATGCGTACCTGATTCATCCGGTGCATGTTGAAGTAGCGAAATATATTGGGAGTGTGTTGGAAACTGGAGCCTCTGTATGCTATGAATCGAAAGGTGAATAAACGAATAAGCTCGTCAAATTTGACCTCATCCTAGCGAAGTCTATCAGCCGCTTTGCTCGCAACACCACCGATTGACGGTCAAGGTACAATCGATGGTTGAAGTGGTGTTTGTGTTTAAGACGGGGCCGGAAGTCAGGGAGATATTTTGATACAGAAAGAAGTGAAACGCCAGTCAAGGTTCAAAGTCACCTTGACTGGCGTTTTGTACGTTCATATGAACAGCATTGCGCAATAGTAAATTTGAATAATCGGTAAACTAAGAAAGCTAAATATTATCAACCAAAGCTGCTAGTTCTATTGCCGATTCTGCCAGAGTTTCGATGGTCGCACTAATTTCCTCAACGGCAGCAGAGACTTCCTGTGTATTACCACCGACCTTTTCCAACTCCGATGTCATCTTACCGACAAGGCCTTGAATACCAGCGATAATTTTACGAATATCCTTTGCAGAGGTGGCACTAGATATTGCCATTGTCCGAATTTCTGAGGCTACCACAGCAAAGCCACGTCCAACCTCGCCTGCTCTTGCAGCCTCAATCGAAGCGTTTAGTCCAAGTACTTTTGTATCACTTGCAACTGAATTGATATATTCAACAACCTCTTCCATTACAAGAGCCTTCTCATTTACTTCTTGAGCTTGTATAGTGAGTGCCTGTCCACCATCGGCAAGTGCTTGTGCTGAAGCAGCGATATTTTCAACGGCAGCTGCGACTTGCTGTAAAGATTCTGAAAGATTCCTTGATAAGGAAGGCAATTTTTTAAGTGCGCTTTCCCTTTCCGTTGACCCTGTGACGGCTATTCCACCGATGATCATGCCGTTTTCCCTAATTGGATGAGCTACTCCAGTGTAAGCAATCCCTAAGGCTTCGGCTCCAACCATCCGTTGAACCTTATTGCCTGAATGCAGGCATTCGAAGGACGTAGAGTTTGCAGGTAATATATTTCCAATTTGAAGAGGTAGATTAATTACGGAACCCATTCTAACATAAATATACTTTTCGAGGTCAAATAAGAAGACGGATGTTTTTCCGAAATCAGTATCAAAAATCACATCGACCATTTGTATATAATCTTCTATCATAACGAAACCTCCAAAAATCTTTTTCTTAAGCTAAAGTTGAATTATCAACTAACTCGATATCGGAACCTAACCAGTCCAAAATATCGTTGGAAAATAACTTGTCAATATCCATTACTGGAATAATAGCGTCATTCAATTTTAGAATTTCTTTAATTGATCCCCTGTGTATGATACTCGGGATTGGTTCGATAGAGTTGCTTTCTACAATTTCAACAACATCATCTACCCAAAGCCCGATTTTCTCTGTTTCCGAGTTTGATTCGAAAATCATGATTCTAGGTTCTCCTTCATCCGTAGGAACAATATTAAATTTTTTTCTTAAATCGACGATAGTGACAACTCCATCACGTACTTTGGCTATGCCTTGAATATAGGCTGGTGCACCCAAAAGTTGTGTGACTTTAACTGGTTTAATAATTTCCCGAATACAATTCATTTCTACAGCATAGTCGTGTAGACCTAATTTGAACTGAATAAATTGTCTTATTTCATCCATTAGCAGTTTCCTTTCTGTCATATCCAACATCCATGCTACTTCGTATCATGATATTAAATTGAAACAATTTACTAAATTAAATTATTCACTTCTCATATAATTATTGAATACATGAAATTTATATTGAGAATCAAGTCGAAAATAATATCGTATAATTATACATAATTTTGAACAATTTGTCGATAGAGAGGGAACTTGTCTTTATACCCTTTATATGACCAGCTAGTAACGCGAGAACATATTCGTAGGGGTTTGGTTTAGACAGTTTGAGGGTAGAGGTCGCGCGCGGGAACATATTGTGTATGTAATTTCTTCCGGTTCTATTGGTAATTTCTGCTGGGTCAAATTCGTTCGAGTAAAAAATTTAAACGTTGGTTGAGAAAATAGAAATTCTCACACCAGCGCATTTTGTTTTTGAGTTGAAGAGTCGGAGGCAGGTGGAGGTATTCGAAGAGTAATAATCATTATATTATGTAATTATTGCTGTCTGTGAAGGGATTTTAGGAATTGTGTGGAATCTTAGCTTGTATTGGACTAAAACATAGATCTTGTAAAAAGTGGGATAACAATGCAGCTAAGAGATATATGGTGGGCTACACTTGTAAATACTTAAGGTAAGAAAAACAACCTGTATATTAAGGAGTGAATAATTATGCAGTATCGTAAATTAGGAAAAACTGGCTTAAAGATATCCGAAGTTGGCTTCGGTTGCATCCCAATAATCCGTCTCGGTTCAGACGATGCTATTCATGTATTAAGGTATGCTTTTGATAAGGGTATTAACTTTTTCGATACGGCTAATGCTTATCATGACAGTGAGCAGAAAATAGGATTGGCTTTGAGCGGTCACCGTGACGAAATCGTTATAGCGACTAAATCCGGGAAAAGAGATGCTGCAGGCGCAGCTGAACATATAGAAAATAGTCTAAGAAGGCTCCAAACTGACTACATTGATTTGTTCCAACTCCATCAGGTTAGCAAAGAAAAAGACTGGGAGACAATTACTGCCCCCGGGGGTGCAATGGAAGCTGTTCTTAAAGCAAAGGAGCAAGGGAAAATTCGTCACATTGGGATTACTTCGCATAGCTATACGATGGCTCTTAAATTGATCAAGACGGGTTTATTTGCCACGGTCATGTTCCCCTTTAGTTTTATCGAAGATAGTGCCTTAGGAGAAATGCTCAGACTAACTCAAGAACAGGATATGGGATTTCTATCCATGAAACCCTTTGGGGGTGGGGCCATCGACAATGCTGCTCTGGCATTCAAGTTTCTACGTCAGCATTCTGAGGCTATCCCAATTCCAGGCTTTGATACAGTGGATTATATTGACGAGGTCCTGTCGTTTTATGAACAGCCCAATATAGTGACCGAGGAAGACAACGCATTGATGGAAAAGTACAGGAAG
>OMOF01000722.1 GCA_900290375.1 Candidatus Desulfosporosinus infrequens | reverse complement strand
AATTGCCGCCAGGAGCTCTCTTCAAATGCAATTGCCTTTAGAATAACGCTTGGTATTCCATTTTTAAGGGCAGCCACTTCTAACTTTTGATTAATAACCGCAAAAGGTGGATTGGTAGTTAAACTTGGGGTTAGAGTTGAGGCGAGTGAGAATCCAGTGTCGAAGAATGTCTGTAACAATAATACCATGCATACGAAAATCACACATATGGTCTTTATATTTCTGATTTTGTTAACCTCTTTTTTCAATCAATTGCTCACTCCTGTTTTTATTTTCGATAAATGTTCCCACGCAGTGCTATTGGTCTGGCAAGATTATACCGCAAATCCAACCCTCGACACAATTCTACATACAACGTTGATTTCCCTTTTTTTATAATTTATTTATGGGAAAACGCCCCTAATATAACCTTGTTATTTCGAAGGATCGAAGACAACCCAACCCACACACCATTCAACAGGCTGCCGGGTGTGCCAGGGGAAGGGGACGTTGTGACGGTCTGTACCAATCAGCGGATTTATAACAAGCGAGTAACAACACCCTTCCCAGTAAGCAGTACTTGCTGGGAAGGGTGTCAAATGCTGAGTGTGTGTAGGAGTTCATGTTTTACTAAACACTAAAGTCACTATAAACTAAATTCTTATAAATCGCTTTTAGCGGGCTATAATCGCTTGTGGTATTACCTGTTACATATAGTGAGTTTAGCTGCGTTAAGGTACTCAACGTCGCAAAACTAGAGATTGAATTATTATTTAAGATTAATACTTTTAGTTGCGTTAATTTTTTCAAAGGAGCTATACCTGCAGTGGTCAAAGAATTATATCCTAATTCTAAATCCGTAAGATTTTTGAAATTTTCCAACCCGCTTAGATCCGAAATATATTTCCCATTGGCAACTAATGATGTGATCTTCAAGACATCACTTAAATAGAGCGAATTACCATACGTTAACCCCGTAAGCTGATATCTCACAACTGCTGCTAAGTTTCCATCCGCAATATTTACTGGCGCATTTGCAACTACGTTCAATGTAAGGTTAACTTTCTGACTAACCCCCGCAACAGTTCCTTGAAAGGTATAACTTCCGATGTCATAGAGCGATGTGTCCGTGGCACTGACATTCCAGCTCACAGGATACTGTTGAACCGTATTATCACTTAGTGTACCCGAGACAACCGATGGAAACGCATAGGAATATCCTTGAACTGCCTCCGCGTTGATAGTGTCAAAAACAACCGTTCCCACAGCTGGATTAACCGTCAAGGTTAGAGTCACTGGACCAGTGTAATCTGTTATCGTGCCAGAATAAATATACGTCGTATTCGTGTTACTAGTATTATTAGTTGTTACACTATTATTAGCTGCGGTCTGTCCTGTATTGACGGTTGAAAGAGTCCATGTCACGGGCACTTGCACTGTTGAACTATCCGTCAAGGTGGCGCCAACAGTCTTTGGCAATTGATACTTCGTTTTATCCGTTACGCTGTCCGTAACAGGAGCTACTGACACAATTTGATCCGGTAGAGATGGCAGACTAGATTCTACCGTCGCACTGATTGCTGCATCTCCTCCAATAATATTTATTTCATTTATAAGCTTTGAACTCAATAAGGTTGCCACTGGGTCTGGAACACTATCCGTTTGCAGTAAAATAACCGGCGCTTGATTCTTTTGAGCCAAAGCAGAAGCTGCCAGGGCATCTGGATAATCGCTTCCGGTCGCAACATAGATCGTGTCAAAATTCAGGTCGTCGGAAAATTGTTCAATTAAATTGACATTTCTTTCATAAAGATCGTCGCCGGTGATTACTTGTGCATTAGGAAGTTGATTAACCAAGTTGTTACTGAGTTCATTACTCCCGTTAATAACATAAAGAGTCGCGAGCTTGCTGCTATTTAAATAATTTTGAGTTGTAGTAGGAAGACTGTCAGGCGGTACGAGAAGAATCGGCATCCCCTGAGCTGCTGCTATAGGTGCAGCGGACATGGCATCCGGAAAATCCGTGCCTGTTGTGACAAAAGCCCCTTTACTAGTTCCTAACGCTTTAGCGATTTGAACCGATGTATCATAACGATCTTGACCCGCTATTCTAGTTGTACTGATGCTTAAACTTGCCAACTGAGTCTCTATATTTGCGGAAAGTGCACCTAGACCGCCAATCAAGTAAACCTTTTTAACCTTAAGACGTTGTAACTCAGTCGCAGTGTCGGCGTTGAGCGCATCAGGTGCTGTCAGTAAAATAGGGGCGTTATATTTATGAGCAAGCGGAGCAGCGCTTAAGGCATCTGGAAAGTTTTCTCCTGTCGTAAGAATAGCCGTAGTTGCTCCATTTGGC
>OMOF01000890.1 GCA_900290375.1 Candidatus Desulfosporosinus infrequens | reverse complement strand
TACTTTGTTGCAGGATTTAACCCACATACAATTTTGTACAGCAACGTGTCGCTGCACTGTTTCAGACGGTCTTGGAGCAGGCGCAGGCTTTTTATCTGGATGGGCTCTTGTCCTGGCCTATATACTGACTGGATCAGCTTGCTTAGCAGGTTTAGCTAATTATACGAATGAATTATTCGGTTATGTTGGATTTTCTGGAAATTTAATTATAATAGCTTTAGTTGGAGCTTTAGCAGGTGCCTATATGGTAATTAAAGATGCACAAGTATCTGCAAAGTTGATGCTTATCTTAGAGGGTGTATCTCTTGTATTAATTTTTATATTAGGATTTGTAATACTTTTTAAAAGTGGTTTCAAAATTGATTTTAGTCAAGTCAATTTAAAAGGTGTATCATTTACTGACTTGAGACTTGGACTAGTAATGGCATTCTTTAGTTTTGTAGGGTTTGAAAGTGCAACAGCCCTAGGTGGCGAAGCAAAAAACCCACTTCGTAATATCCCAAAGGCTGTAACGATCAGCACAATTTTTGTAGGAATTATCTTTGTAAGTTTTGCTTATATTGAAATTTTAGGGTTTTCAGTAACTGCAACTAAGTTAAATGATGTACCAGCACCCCTTACGTTCCTAGCAAACAACAATGGCGTGGGCTATATGGGTATCTTTATATCCTTAGGCGCCGCAATAAGCTTTTGGTCCTGCTTTGTAGCCTGTATAACTGCCAGTGGAAGAATACTTTTATCCATGGGGCATCACAAAATATTACCGGCAACTCTTTCAAGAACTCATGAAAGAAATAATACTCCGCATGTTGCAGTTGCAATTGTAGCTTTCATATCGTTTATAATCCCAGCCATCTTAATGAGTAAAGGAATTGAAGGACTTGATATTTTTGGTTACGTTGGTACTATAGCAACTCTAGGCTTTTTGTTTTGCTATGCCATGATAATAATCAGTGTTCCAGTATTTCTTCACAAAATCAAAGAATTGAAACTAGTAAACATCCTTATGTCAGCGCTATCCTTTGGAATACTGCTCATACCAATTGTTGGAAGCGTCTATCCGCTGCCACCTTTTCCCTATGCTATCTTCCCCTTCTTATTCTTGGGATGGCTAATATTAGGAGGATCATGGTTCAATATCATGGATGTCTATAAGCACAGTGTTGTTGAAGACATGAGACACGGTATTAAAGAATCGCATAGAAAAAGTACATTAAAGAAAGCTGTTGGCGAAAATAGTGAAAGTCTTTGAATTCATTCATGATCATGATCACCCTGAGCTAACTAATGTTGATTTCTGGCTAAAAGAACAGGGCTTCCAAGGTGAAAAAATTAGAATTAATTCAGAGGTGAACTAACCTGATTTCAAGGATGTGGATTTAATTATCGTTCATGGTGGTTCACAGCATCTTTGGAATAAGGAGGAAGATCCATGGCTTTATAAAGAAATAGCCTATGTACGGGAAGCCCTTGAAAAAAACATACCAGTAATTGGGTTCTGCTTAGGTAGTCAGATTATTGCAGAATCATTAGGGGGGGAGGTTTATCTTGCCGATGAGCAAGAGGTGGGTTGGTTTAAAATATTCTTAAACTTAGAAGGTAGAGGCAATATATTACTCAAAAGCCTAAAGGAAGACTTTATTTCTTTCTTATGGCATTCTGATCATTACTCTTTAGGGGAAGGATGTAAGACTCTAAGCTTTACCGAAGCCGCAGCCAATCAAATTATTATTTCTGATTCGTTCCCGGCTATTGGCTTTCAATTTCATCCTGAGTATACAAAAGAAAATATTGAAACTTATTTGATAACCTCCGATGAAAGTTGTTTTGCAGTTGGAAAGTATGGAACTGGGAAAGAAAGTTTTCTTCAAGAAACAAAAAATATGCCAAAAACCTATGGGTTATTTAAAGTATTAATGAATAATTCAATAGCTTGGTTTAAAGAGAGGGGGAAGGTCTAATAAGAGCAAATTGGCTCTTAATATAGAGAGCATTTATTCACTCTCTAACGGAAATTAAAAAATCTATAAAAATGGAGTGATCAAAATGGAGAAAGATCAAGCGGATGTTAAAACAGGATACGCGAAGTTAACATTGGGAGATGTTGAAGAGTTAATCAAAGCAAACGATATCGAAATGCTGAGAGTAGAATTTGTCGATCTCCATGGGATCAATCGCTCGAAGCTTCTACCAGCAGAGATGCTTGAGGAAGCTGTGGAAAGTGGACTGGCCTTTGCTTCAGCGGTTTTGTCTCTAGGTTTTGAAAATGGTGTTGCCGAGGTAAAAGGTCTTTTTGAATATAATTATGACGATATGATCATTAAGGCCGATCCTTCAACGTTTGTAATCTTGCCCTATTTAGAGAAAACAGCTCTTTTATTGGGAGATCTCTATTATCATCAAAAGCCGATGCTCCAATCCCCCAGATGGTTTCTTAAAAATATGATTGCTAAATATCAGGAGCTTGGTTTAAACCCGAT
The DNA here is from genome assembly GCA_900290375.1 of Candidatus Desulfosporosinus infrequens. Taxonomy (GTDB): domain Bacteria; phylum Bacillota; class Desulfitobacteriia; order Desulfitobacteriales; family Desulfitobacteriaceae; genus Desulfosporosinus; species Desulfosporosinus infrequens. Next base: position 915 of record OMOF01000890.1, on the reverse strand, counting down.
CGCTGCTAGTGAGTTAGAATTCTTTATATTTAATAAAAATGAAGGGGAACTTACTCCGTATGCGAAGGAGACAAACAATTGTTATACCAGTAATTCAAGAATTGACCCGTTAGGTTATCTCACTCAGCTGACTAGAAACTTTAAAGCGATGGATTATAAAATTCTGTATATGAATCATGAGTTTTACCCTGGGCAGTACGAATATAACTGGAGCCATGGGCAAGCTTTAAAAAATGCTGATCAGGCGAGTGTGTTTAAAGGAATTAGTAAGGATATAGCCGATCAAAATAATTTATTAACAACCTTCATGGCCAAGCCGAAAGGTGCAGAGGGGGGGAGTGGCTGTCATTACCATATATCCCTTAATAGCCTAGAAACGGGAGAAAATTTATTCTATGATCAGGCGGACCCTGAAGGCATGTCAGCTTTAATGAGACATTTTGTCGCAGGAGTTTTAAAGCATGCTAGACCTTTAGTTGCCTTCTTAGCGCCGACAATAAATTGTTATAAACGATTTAAACCGGATTCGTTTGCTCCCTATTACATAGGTTGGGGCTATGATAATAGAACCACCTATGTGAGAATTCCAGAGGAGAGAGGTAAGGCAACTAGGGCAGAAATACGAGCAGGCAGTGCAGCGTCTAATCCCTATCTTGCTTTAGGAGGAATATTAGCAGCTGGTCTGGACGGCATAATCAATAAGCTCGAGCCTCCAGCCATCGTAAAAACTGATTTATNNGTGATATTGTGCCCAGAAGTCTTTTCAGATCCTTAAGAGAGTTGGAAAAGGATGAATGGCTGTGCGAGTATGCAGGAGAGGATTTAATTAACAATTTTATTGCTTTAAAAGAGCTAGAGGTTGAGAGCTTTACGAGTTTTGTTACAGATTGGGAATGGAAAAATTACTCATATCAT
>OMOF01000196.1:6972-8203 GCA_900290375.1 Candidatus Desulfosporosinus infrequens | reverse complement strand
GAGAAAAAGGTGCGGCGGGATATATTTCTAGAGAACGACGGGGGGAGTTTTTCAGGCATAGTTGCCCTCCTCAATTATTAGTTTGCCTACAGACGTATTTAGAACTCTTCAATTAATATTATCATATCATGTAATAAGGCTACATTAAAATGAATCAAATAAAGGAGGGAAGCATGGTGAATTTCGGTGGGAACAAGCCAAATGATCCTAACGGGCCCATCGGACCGCAGAGGTTCCCTATGCAATTAGCAAATGGTCAACTAGGTCCGGGATATTCTCCGGGTTCGATTCGCGATACGCTGGGCTCAGGCCTTAAAGCGAGCGGTTTTTTCCAAAAAGATGGACAAATCCAAAATTCACGGGGGGGCTTTATAGGAGCCAAGCAATTACCTCCATCAGGGATGCAATGGCTGCCTCCTCAGCCTATGCAAGGCATGGGGAATAGTTTACCCCAACAGGGCGGAGGGTATTATCAAAATCCAGGGTATCAGGGCGGTTATAATCAGGGTCAGGGATATAATCAAGGTCAATTTCAAGGGGTAAATCCAGGGATGAATCAAACAAGGCAACTTATTTTGCAAGCCGCACAGGAAGGGATTACGGGCAATGGCGTGGCTACGATTTCGGCGGACAACAGCTTTCTGCTGATAGCCAATCTTCCAGTGCCGCAAACGTTCCTTGGGCAAGGTCAAACGGGGACGTATGCAGCTTACTTGGTCGATGACAAAGGCAAGACGGGATTTTTGGTGGGGCTCTTACGGCTCGTTGGGAATGGAGTTTATCGGGTACAATTCCAAAGTCAGGTCCCACTTGTTTATTATAGTCGTGTCGTTGTTTCTGTAGAAAATCCCGCTCAGCTTGGGCAGGCACCGATCGGACCGATTATTTTGAAAGTCAAAGAACCCATGGGAATGATGACGTTTCTCACCCCAATGAAGAATACAGCAACAACAGTTTGGGGAAAAATTTCAGGATTAATCAATGGCAGGAAAAAACCGGCGATCAGCCCAGAAGTTCCTCCAATAAATACAGACCTTCTAGAATCTCTAAACCAGATGGGCGTCATCCCTGAAACAATGGCCCCGGTTCCGCCAATCCACGAAGCTGCTGTTTCACCGATCCAGCCAATGTCACATCCGATAAGTCCAAAATAATTCTAGTCGGATTTAAGGCATATGAAAGGAAATAACAAGTCAAAGATGCCTTGGATATTTTGCGTCAGACAAGGAGG
>OMOF01000196.1:0-6962 GCA_900290375.1 Candidatus Desulfosporosinus infrequens | reverse complement strand
TTTCCAATGTTATGCTAGGTAAAGGGTAGGTAATTCAGTATTGTATGAATTACCTACTGTTTCTTTTCTAAACGTAAGCTGGCTGATTTTTAAAGGAGAAACAGGATGAGTATAACCAAGGTAAGTAGCCCGAACGTGCCTAAGGTCACGGTGATGCCGAGAGTCAACGGGGATACTTGCGCTAAGAGTATATTGGGGAAAAATATAATCAGGAAGAAGAAGGTGATCGCTAAAAAACCCGCGCCAACAGGTGGGGACTGTAGTAATGGTACAAGGCGGTTAAATTCATAATCGTAAGTCTCCGGTGCATTGGGGTCCAAACGGTCTTGCCGATGATTATCTGCAGGAAAGGAGAGATTACAGGGTTGAGCCAGCAGTGGCATGGACGATTCCTCCTTTTCTGTCATTGTGCAAGGTAATATTCCCGATGGCGTTGGCGCTCTTATTTCCATTCCCGTTCCCGTCTGGAGGTCCTATTCCAGTTTGTTCGATTAGGAACTGGGTAATCATTGAACCGAGAGCGATAATTAAGTTGCCTGGCGCTCCTGGGATTTCGAAGAGAGGAACGTTAAACAATGTATCGGGGCTGCCGTCAAATGGGGTCATAGGAGCTGCGACAATTAAGGAAACACTCAAGTTGTCGGGGAAAAGAGGTTCGTCCGCGCCAACAGGACCCAAGCCTTGCCCTGGAACAGGTTGAATGGGCGACGGCATAGGGATTTGCCCGCTGATGGCTGCCTGTATGAGCTGGGTTAGCTGTGGTAAGGTCAGAGTCACCGGATAAAGATCTGGGGTCGTTCGGGAGAGCATGGGTGGATGGGCTAAGGAACGTTTAAAGAGAAATGCCATAAGCACATTTAAGCCAACAATAATCATGGTGGCGAAGTGAATCTCTATAGAAGCTAAAGGAAAGATCATGGCACTGACGGGGCAAAATGGTAGATTGCGTCGGATAGGGCTGTCCACTAAGATGGAAAAAGAGAAAGGGGTCGCCGGTAACGGGGGTGTACAGTTATAGCGATTGATCACGGCGCGCCTCCTTTCTAAAGAGCCCTCAAAACCATGTGCAAATGGTTACCCATCCCCCTAACAGAATAACGATTAGGAACGCGATTAAAGTCACAGGATGCGTGATATCGTTAATGAGATAGGGCCCGTGATAACCGCCGACTTGCACTTTTCAAAACACTTCCTTCCTATTGCTGAGTAAAGCCAGGCGGAAGTTTGATACCTTGTAACATCTCCGGTGAGATTTGCATCTTCTCCATGGCGTTTCCGCCACTGATTTTATCCAGAATTTGCTGAGCCATGCCTTTTAGCTCTTCAGGAATAGGAAGGTCATTGGCTGATGGGAGGCCATACATGGAGGTGGTTAAGGTTAGGTTTACCATGGCCATAAGTTTTTCGTATTTCTGCTGTTGAACAAAGTACGCTTTGATCAGAGGGTGTTTATTCATAAGACGGATTTTGAGATCAAGAAGCGCGATAGAATCTTTTTCGGGAACGATTTTACTGATCATTTGAGTCGTCACCAGCACGCGTTCTTTATCCTGGTACTGGCTAAAGGCTTCTTGACTTGGAGGATCGGCCATAATGGCAGCTTCAGCAGCTTTTAATCCCTGTATTTCAGGGGTCAGAGATAGAGATTCCCCCAATTCACGAGCCTTATCAATGTAATTCATGAGCTTACCTCCTTTTTTCCTTATACAAAATATGCGTTCATGGGCTTACTGGTGTATGATGGTTTCGTAAGTGTGCAAGAAAAAAGGTGTATTAGGGGATGAAGAAGGAATGTCATGAATAGGTGTAGAATGTTTTCTTAAATTAAGAAAGGGGAGATGTTTATGCGTACGTATCGATTGGAAATGCGTTTAATTCAAGCCGCTGTTGGGCTTGCTTTGATCGTGCTGATCGCTGGTTTTTTTGGATTATGGGGACATAATGGCAAAGTGCCTGTGAATACAACAGCAGCTGAGGTTACTGATCTGGCGCAACCGCTTAGCAATTCCAAGATTGTCGCTTTAGGAGACTCCTTTACATTAGGATATCCCTCAGACGCAACACATTCCTGGCCGCAACGCACAGCGGAGGTTCTTAAGGTTACAGTGGTCAACAAAGGGAAAGTACGGCAGACTGCCAAAGATTTACTTGCTCGTTTTGACGTGGACGTGGTGGCAGAAAAACCGGGTCGGGTCATTATCTTTGCAGGGATTGGGGATGCCATTCAGGGAGTGGCCCTGAAAGAGGTTCAAACCAATATTGAAGGTATGGTGGAGAAAGCAAAATCCAATCACATTATCCCAATACTTGCCTTACCAGTTGGGTACCCTGGGGTGCAACAAAATATTAAAGATATACGGGAGTGGGAAATGGGCTACGCCAAACAGGGAAATATCTTGACCCTAGATTTCTCGTCCGTATTGATGGACACAGCTGGGAAATATATAAGCGGTTTATCCGCAGATGGAAAGTATCCAAACGCCAAAGGGTACGAAACGATGGGAGATTATGCAGCTCAAGTTTTGAAGTAACAGCGCAAGTAGAGTGCAAGTAGGGACGGTTCTTGCTTGCATACATGAACAAAGAAAGGCAAGAGGGATACCGCACTCGGTACCCCTCTTGCCTTTCTTTGTTCATGGTTGGGATAGACTCGGGCTTAGAAACGAGTTGGAGCGTGTGATTACGGACCTGTTTGTGATAGGAAGGTGCGAAGGAGTGTAATAAGAATCGTATTTTCCCGCGTTTCGGAAGAATAGAAACGCGGGAGCTAAATGGGAAACAAGGCGATGCGTTGATTGTCATCCATGAGTATGCAAGCAAGAACCGTCCCTCGTTGCATCGTCCCTCGTTGCATCTCACTTGTACGCCTAAGCTGGAAGCAGAGTGCTGATTAACGCAAAGAAGATAAACCCGATCGTTCCGCCCAAGAGGGCATAATTCGGGTGCCGTTCACGAGAGAGTGGTATGAGCTCGGCGAAGACGAGAAAAGTCATTGCGCCTGCAGCAAGGGCAAGGAAGAAGGCCAAGGAATGCTGTACGTTTTCGAGGGCGAGGAGCCCAAGTAAGGCTCCGAGGGGGGTGAAAAAAGCGATCGCAATGTTGAGTAGAAGGATTTTCCACCAGCGGAGCTGAGCCATTTTTAAAGGAGCAGTTGTCGCCATCCCTTCAGGAAGATTGTGTAAAGTTATTGCCATAGCAATTAGAAGGCCGAGACCGGGAGCGGCTTCTTGGCTAACGGCGATAGCCATGCCCTCCGGGATATCATGTAAAGCAATCCCAGTTGCGATGAGGAGACCGGTTCTTTTTAAACGTTGGCGACGTGAGAGCGGGAGTGTGTTATTGGGGACCTTGAGACGTTTAGCAGCTAGGAACATGAAAATAAGGCCTAGGGCAAATCCGGCTCCCACTTGAGATGGCGGACCACTCTGCCAGGCATTTGGAAGCAAATCGATCGTTACGACTGCGAGCATTATTCCGCCAGCCCCCGCTAAGAGGGAGGCCAGAACACGTTCTTGTGGCCGGCCAAATAAGAGGACAAGTAGGCTCCCTAGCGTGGTGGCCAGCCCGGCAATCGTACTAATCCAAAGGATTTTGAACATGTCGTGCATGAGCAGCTCCTTTCTATAAGGCAAATGAAAGGAAATAACAAGTCGCAGATGCCTTGGATATTTTGCGTCAGACAAGGAGGTATTTCTCCAGCGGTCAGACGACTGAGGCCTGAGATCAGAAAGGGAATACCCCAATCTTACATATCCGGCTTCTGACCTCCGAGTTTAGGTGAACCTGTCGACGCGGTAGGACACAAAATAGACTGGCAGACTAACTGGTTATTTACTTGAATGTGCCTAAGTTAATGTTATCAATATTTATGGCTCAAAGTGGGTATTTATACAAATAATAAAAAGTATCGCAGTTACATACGGAAAGATAGCAATCTTGCCTCAGGAACCTGTACTATTTTTTAGGACAAAGCATAAGTTTAGAGTGAGGAAAAACATCAATGGCTAAAAATACGTCTGGGGAAGGGGCAAAAAATATGAAACTACGAATGCGAAACAATTTACTTATGGGTGCCGTGTTTTTGAGCCTGATTTTTCTTATGGGCTGTGGAACATTGGAAACGTTAGTGAACAAGGATGGAACAGCGACTTCATTTGGAGATTTTATTGGTGGGGATAAAACGACCCCCCCAACAACTTCAACAGAGACAACGGTTACGCCAGCTGAAACTTCCGCAGATTCGATGACGATTGCACTCTACTTTGCGGATTCGACAGGCAAGTATTTAGTTAAAGAGCAACGTGTATTGCCAAAGACTGCGAGCCTGGCTCGAGAGACAGTGACTGAGTGGTTAAAAGGCCCCGCAGGCATAAAAGGAACGACTTTGTTGGCTTCTGTTCCCACGTCCACTATGCTACTCGATATTGCCATTAAAGAGAACGTGGCCATCATAGATTTGAGTAAGGAATTTCTCCGACCCAATCCTAAGGTTTCGCATGAAGCTGCTCTATATGGGCTAGTCGATACGTTAACTCAATTTTCGACAATTAAGCAAGTACAAATTCGGATCGAAGGTAAACCCTTGACTAAGTATGGGACGATCGATGCGACAAAGTTGGTCAATAGAGCCAGTTTAATTAAGGGGTCTGCCTCTACTAACCCAATTGTCCCAAGTTCAGGAATAGGAGATACAGGCTCAGGGATAGCTGCGCCAGACAAAACGAGTAACGGAGCCCTTCCGAGTTCTCCAAATTCTTCGAGTACTCCAAGTACTCCAAGTACTTCAAGCTCGCCTAGCACTATTAATCTTTTCGATTATCCTTCCAGTCCTACTTAAGAGAAGGGGAGCGGCAAAGACAACTCAATTCATTTCGTAGATGTACAAGTTTGGAATATATGATAATATATATCTATCAAATAGATAAGGATTGGAGGTAAGAGATGGCGCAAACTGCAGAATTGACAAAAAAGTTAGAGGAGACTTTAAGACGCGCAAATACTACTTTGTTTAAGCGTGGTCGTTCGATTCTGGTTGGCATGGAGATTTCTGCACTTCAGTTCAATGCACTCTTAACCATTCGGGAATTTGGGCCCTTAACGATGGGAGATTTAGGCAAACACTTGTTTGTCGCATGTAGTACGGCGACTGACTTGGCTGATCGGATGGAACGGGCGAGCCTGGTCGAACGGGTTAGAGATGACAAAGACCGGAGAACGGTTAGGTTGCAACTGTTGACTAGAGGGGATGAAGCCCTTGATGCGGTGATTACTGAACGTCAAAATTTTGTCGGAGAAGTCCTTGAAGATTATACGGACGAAGAATACTCTGTATTGTTGCGTGGCCTAGAAATACTGGCTCAGCGCATGGAGTTGAAATAATTTAGTCGCGTCACAAAATACCCTCGTTTAAGTTATCTTAAACGAGGGTATTCTTAATCTTATTCTCTTCGAATCTAATCTTAATACAATCTTGAGAACTTTCCTAAACACATCTGAAATGTAAGCAGTATACTAAGTAAAACACCAACAAATCCAAAGAAATAATAAAGTAAGTAGGTAGAGAGGCCTGAGTTACATTCAGGTCTTTTACCATAAATAGGAGTGATAGATGTGGGGACGAAAATTATCTTGGTTGATGATGAACCGGAAATCCTAACCCTTGTCAGAGATTATCTTTCGCGTGAAGGATTTACTGTTCTGACAGCCCTTAACGGTAATGAAGGTATGCGGCTGATTGAGCATGAAAAGCCGGACCTTGTTCTGTTGGATTGGATGCTTCCTGGAATGAGTGGGTTGGAAATGTGCAAACACTTACGGGAGACGAGTACGATCCCTATTATCATGCTTACCGCTAAATCAGAAGAAATAGATCGAGTCCTGGGCCTAGAGTTTGGGGCCGACGATTACATCGTTAAACCCTTTAGTCTTCGGGAATTGGCAGCGCGGATAAAAACAGTACTCCGTCGGTCATCTGGTGTGGTACAGGAAAATAATTCTTCGATCTTAATTCGAGGCGAACTGAACATTGACGTTACAAGCCACAAAGTGTCGAAAAGAGGACAGGAACTTTCGCTAACACCGACTGAATTCAACATCCTCCATTTACTCGCAACCCGTCCTGGCACGGTTTATAGCCGGCTGCAACTTTTGCGTCAGGCTATGGGGGAGGAATACCTCTATTATGAACGTTCTATTGATACTCATGTCTCTAATTTGCGCAAAAAAGTTGAAGACAATCCCAGTGATCCGAAATATGTAGAGACAGTGTTTGGCGTAGGATATCGGTTTGGTGAAGGGATATGACCTTGCGGCGTAAGTTTATTCTTGCCCTCGTTGGAATGGTTTTTTTTATGTCAATTGTCTTCACCTCCATTGCCTTAATGTCAACTCAAGCTTTGCTCGGGCATGCTGAAACATACGTGCAACAGGCTTTCGGTGAGCGTCTTAATCAGCTCTTGAGTGTTTATTACGAGGGACACGGAGGATGGGGTGGGGTTCAGGACTATGTTTCTAAGATCACGGATCCGACGGACCAAAAGTTGGGGCGTGCTCCGCGTGACTACCAACGCTTTTTAGTATTTGACAATAAGGATACAGTGGTGGTAGACATTTCGAAGAAAGATCTTGGGAAACAACTTGCTCAGTTTCCGGTAGATAACAAAATATCCAAACAATGGCAAGAAATTAAGGCGGGCGGTAAAACGGTAGGACATTACTGGCAGGATCAACGTCCTAGCGCCATGGACGGTAGACTGGCAAAAACGATTGGAACCTCGATTATCCAGGCAATGCTCATCGGCCTGATTCTCACTTCGTTGGTGGCGCTACTCTTGGGAATGTTATTAACCCGACATTTCACGCAACCCCTCAATCGTCTCATGGAAGCCGTGCGGAAAGTTGGGAAAGGGGATTTGTCTTCGCGAGTTGAGGTAAAGGGAAAGGGAGATATCGCGATCTTGGCC
>OMOF01000135.1 GCA_900290375.1 Candidatus Desulfosporosinus infrequens | reverse complement strand
TACATTGCCAACAACACAGTTGCCGGGGCATTGATGGTCATCGAAGTTGAAACCTTACCAAGATCGATACCGTCGAAAAGTATCTCCATGTCGGCTAAAGAGTCAATTGCCACACCGACCTTACCCACTTCACCATCAGAAATCGCGTTATCCGAGTCGTAACCAATCTGGGTCGGCAAGTCGAAGGCACATGATAAGCCAGTTTGTCCTTGCGCTAAAAGGTATTTGTAGCGTTTGTTGGATTCCTCAGCACTGGAAAATCCAGCATATTGACGCATGGTCCAGAAGCGACTGCGATACATAGTAGGTTGGACGCCCCGGGTATAGGGATATTCGCCCGGAAAGCCCAAGTCGCTCTCGTAGTCAAGCTCCTCTGTATCTAATGGTGTATACAATCTGTTGTGGGCAAGGTTATTACGTTCCGGGTTTTTCACAAGAGATTTTTCAATTTTGGCGTTATAGGCCACCATTTTAGCTTCTAGTGATTCATTGGCCATACTTATTTCCTCCTTCTCATACAAGACAGGGTTTTGAGTAACCATGTACTTGTTGACAGATCGTCAGCAACCACAAGTGATTCAAGGAATCCGCATGATAATACCTCATTCTTGGCTGATTCGGTAAGTACCTTATTACACCAAAAACTGAGTTAAATCATGCGGATTCCCAGCGTCTTTTGTCACTTTGTAGGTCTTGTTCACTAGCTTAGTTTCATCGATTTACTTTTTAAAAACCTAATATGCCAGGCTAAGGCCTCATCAAGAAGGTGGGGGGTGTGTGTAAAGCCAGTCGCCTTCTCCGCCTTTTCCAGGTAGTCCATCAGCATCGGTTGATAGTGAGGATGTGCGCAATTCTTAATGATGACGCGGGCGCGTTCTTTGGGGCTCAGACCACGAATATCGGCTACTCCCCGTTCTGTAATGATCAGGTCAACATCGTGCTCGGTGTGATCAATATGCGAGCACATCGGAACAATCGAGGAAATATCACCGCCCTTAGCAACCGAGTTACTAAAGAAGATGGTCAGGTAACTGCTACGGGCAAAATCACCCGAACCGCCAATCCCGTTCATCATTTTGGTCCCCATAATATGGGTGGAATTAACATTTCCATAGATGTCAACTTCTATGGCTGTATTCATGGCTATGATTCCCAAGCGTCTTGCAATTTCTGGATTATTGGATATTTCTTGAGGTCGAAGCAAAATCTTTTTACGATATTCACTAATATTAGCATAAAATCGTTTGATACCATCCGGCGAAAGCGTTAGGGAGGCTGCAGATGCAAAGTCCAGTTTCCCAGCATCAAGAAGACCCAACATGCCGTCCTGAATGACTTCGGTGTAAACATTGAGGTGTGTAAATGGTGATTCCGCCATACCCGCTATAACAGCATTAGAGACAGATCCTACGCCTGATTGTAGCGGCAATAAGTTCTTTGGCAAGCGGCCGTGTTTAATTTCAGAACTGAAGAAATCGGTTAGATGCGAACTCATCGCACGGGCGTCGTCATCAATTGCCGCTAAGGCACCGGTAGCGTCCGGTAGGTCGCAAGGCACAATAAACGTAATTTTATCAGGCCCGGCTGGAATGTAGGGAGTGCCGATCCGATCGTCAACCCCCACGATGGGTATTGGCAATCGGTGCGGAGGATCCATCGGTATAAAGACATCATGCATGCCTTCCAATTCCGGTGACTGAGAGATATTTACTTCTACGATTACAATATCCGCCTGATGAACAAAAGAAGCCGAATTACCAATTGAAGTTGTTGGAATAATATGGCCTTCTTCAGTAATGGCGCAAGCCTCTACAATGGCAACATTCATTTTACCAAAAAAACCATAGCGAGCCATTTGCGAAACAAGGCTAAGGTGAAGATCAAGATATTGCACCGTGCCATTATTGATTTGATTGCGCAGGGCATTATTGGCTTGATACGGTAGTCTTTTAATAATACCATTGGCTTCCGCCAGTGACCCATCGAGTTCCTTCCCAACCGAAGCGCCGGTCAACAGGTTAATTTTTAATTCTTCTTTTTTCATTCTTTCGGCCAGAGCCAAGGGCACTGCCTTCGGATAGCCTGCCGGGGTAAATCCGCTCGTACCAATGTTCATACCTGGTTTAATAATCGCTGCCGCTTCCTCTGCAGTAACAATCTTAGCATGCAGGGCCTTGTTGCGCACCCGATCCTTAATGTCAATCATCTAGACACCCCTCCAGTCTGAATCACGATTATTTTAATGAACAACCATCTTCGATCAAGGAGTTTTTATGATAGGTTTGCATGTATAAAGCCCATCCATGGTAACGGAAATCTTGAGTTTGGGAATCCATAAAGCGTCAATACTATTCAGACCAATTAATCAATTATGAAGATAAGGTCACCCGACGACACACTTTGACCGATACTGACTTTGATATCCAATACCTGCCCGTCTTTACCTGCAGAAATTCTATTTTCCATTTTCATGGCTTCCAAAGTAACAACATCTTGATCCATTGTCACAATATCGCCGATCTTTACGTGGATCTGGGTAATGGTTCCAGGCATGGGTGCAGAAACCTTCCCACTGCCAATTTGAGTTACTTGATGTTTAGCACGACCTTGTGGGCTCCGAACTTTCGTTGCTTCCTTCTGGATTAGCTCCTCAACTTCAACTTCGAACTCTTGATTGTTGACGCGAACTAGAAATTTTTTCATCGCACCCTACCTCCTATTAAACCTGCAATAGTCCATAATGAACGAGTTTGACCCTTAGATTGAATGTCATTAATCCGGTAGCGCTCATTTTCTGAGTCTCCATAAGATTCGATTGCTGCACAAATTGCCGAAACTAAGAGCGTATCACTGGCCTCATTGACTTGATTAGGCTGGGTCGGGGAGTCTTTAATGTTCAGAAGCTTCGCATCGAGTTTCTGCTGAATAAAATCTGTAGTAAATTCTCCGTTTTTAAAGTCCGTGTCTGCTAAGATTACTTGGTGAAAAGGGATCGTTGTCTTTATCCCACGAATACTAAACTCAGCAAGGGCACGCTGCATTCGATCTAGGACTTCTGCTCGTGTTTGACCGTAAACTACGAGTTTGCCAATCAACGAATCATAATAAGGGGAAATAGTGTAGCCCGAGTAAGCCGCACTATCTACTCGAACTCCGTACCCTCCTGGCGGACGGTAGAACTCCATCTTGCCAGGACAGGGCATAAACGTAACGGGATCTTCGGCATTAATACGGCATTCCATGGCCCAACCGTTAAGTCGAATATCTGATTGGTCATACCCTAATGGTTCTCCATCTGCAATCCTAATTTGCTCCTTAATCAGATCAAGGCCACAGACTAATTCTGTTACCGTGTGTTCCACTTGGATACGGGTGTTCATTTCCATAAAGTAAAAATTTAAATCTTTGTCGACTAAAAATTCTAAGGTACCAGCACCACGATAATGCGCAGCCTTAACGGCATCATGGGTTACCTGGCTCATTCTAGCCCTTAATTCAGGTGTAATAGCAGGCGATGGTGACTCTTCAATCAGTTTTTGGTGTCGCCGCTGGATAGAACAATCACGTTCACCTAGGGTGACCACTTCTCCGTAGTTGTCCGCTAGAACTTGCACTTCCACATGTCTGCATCCCACGAGGTATTTTTCCAAATAAACATCTGGGTTACCAAAACAGGATTTCGCCTCGGATTGGGCGCTTTCTAATCCTGCAAGAAGTTCGTCTTCTTGAAGGGCGAGGCGCATACCACGTCCGCCACCTCCCGCGACCGCCTTGATCAGTACCGGGTAACCAAGTGTTCGGGCAATAAGAAGTGCTTCTTCGATATTGGTGATAATCCCTGAGCCTCCTGGAATCACGGGACAACCATAGGAAATCATCGTTTCTCGACCTTTGGCTTTATCTCCCATGGTAGCCATGGTCTGCGCTTCGGGACCAATAAAAACAAGTCCAGCTTCCTTGATCTTAGTTGCAAAAAGCGGGTTCTCGGCCAGAAAACCGTAGCCTGGGTGAATTGCTTGGGCCTTCATGTCCAAAGCTGTTTGAATAATCCAATCCATGTTTAAATATCCAGTGCTGGCGGCAAACTCCACAGCTTCGTCCGCAAGCTTAACATGGAGAGACTCTGAATCCACGGTACTGTAAATGGCGATTGTCTTAATCTGCATTTCCTGGCAGGTTCTCATAACCCGGACAGCAATTTCCCCTCGGTTAGCAATTAGGATTTTCTTAAACATCTTTCCACCCCCTAAAAAGGAATATTGCCATGCTTCTTGCTCGGATGCGATACCCGCTTGGAGCTCAGCATATTTAGACTTTGAATGATTTTTTTCCGGGTATCACGCGGATCAATGACATTGTCGATCAGACCCTTCGAACTTGCAATATAAGGGTTAGCAAACTTTTCTCGGTATTCGTCGGTCCTTTTTTTTGTTGTGGCCTTGGGATCTGCGGAATTCTTAATTTCGTCCCGGAAGATAATATTGGCGGCACCGTCTGGTCCCATAACCGCGATTTCTGAGGCTGGCCAGGCTAAGGCTACATCTGCACCTAAGGAGCGACTACACATAGCGACATAAGCCCCACCGTAAGCCTTACGCAGAATGATTGTAATCTTAGGAACCGTGGCATCTGAATAAGCGTAAAGAATTTTAGCACCATGACGGATAATGCCATTGTGTTCTTGATCAACCCCTGGCAGAAAGCCAGGAACATCTACGAACGTTACGAGGGGTATATTAAAACAATCACAGAAACGCACAAAACGAGATAGTTTATCAGAAGCATCAATGTCAAGGCAACCAGCAAGGAAGGCGGGCTGATTAGCAACTATCCCTACGGACTTTCCTTCGAAACGAGCAAAACAGGTGACGATATTTTGGGCAAAATTCTGATGGACTTCAAAGAAGTCACCGCCATCAACTAGAAGATTGAGGACATCCCGGACATCGTATTGTTTATTGGGTTCAATCGGTACCACGTTCAGCAAGTCATCACCTTCTGTTTCCGGGGGCACGTTCTCTAATAGCGGAGATTCATCGAGGTTGTTTTGAGGTAAGAAGGTTAATAAATTTCGAACCATTTCCAAGGTCTCAATTTCCGTGTGACCCATAAAATGAGCTACGCCGCTCGTATGGTTATGGGCCATAGCCCCTCCTAACTCTTCGGTCGTTACCTCTTCTCCTGTCACCGCCTTAATTACACTTGGACCGGTAATAAACATTTGGCTGGTTTTATTCACCATAAACGTAAAATCTGTAATAGCAGGAGAGTAGACAGCGCCACCGGCACAGGGCCCCATGATAACCGAGATTTGGGGGATAACCCCAGATGCCATAGTATTGCGATAAAAAATGTCCCCATAAGCTGATAAGGCAGTGACGCCCTCTTGGATACGCGCGCCTCCCGAGTCATTAATCCCGATAAAAGGAGCTCCGTTCTTTAGAGCGAGGTCCATACATTTACAAATTTTTCGTGAATGAAGTTCCCCTAATGCTCCGCCGAAAACTGTAAAGTCTTGGGAAAATAGATATACCAGGCGACCATTAATTGTGCCATAGCCTGTGACGACGCCTTCACCAACATTGTCCACGTCTGACTTCGTAAAATCGGTCATTTCTCCTTTGATAAAGGTATCAGTTTCAACAAAACTATCGGTGTCAAGGAGTACTTCAATTCGCTCCCGCGCAGTCATTTTGCCGTTTTCGTGTTGCCTTGCAATGCGCCTAGCGCCACCTCCTAGTTTAGTTGCCTCTTGTAGAGCTGTAAGTTCCCTAAGTTTAGCGTAGATATCCAAGGTTGCCACCTCCTTAAGTTTAGCTACGACGCTGAACGAGTTCGATGAGTGTATTGAAGGTATTTTGGGGATGTATAAAAGCGACACGACTTCCCTCCAGGCCAATTCTAGGGGTTTCATCGATTAACCGTAAACCTAACCCTTTTAGCTCTAGTAATTTTTTTTCAATATCTTCGACTTGAAAGGCAAGATGATGAATGCCGCCCCCTCGGGTTACAAGAAATTTACCGATGGGACTGTTGGCTTCCGTGGACTCTAATAGTTCCAGATTGGTTTCGCCTAACGGTAAGGTAGCCGTCCGAACCTTCTGCTCAAGTATCGTTTCTATATGGCTACATCTTAGCCCTAATGTTTCGTATACCCTTATGGCCTCGTCTAAGTTTGCGACGGCGATCCCCAGATGATCAAGTTTTAATTGAAGGTTCATATTAACTCCTTTCTCTGATTATTCAGAATTATCAGTATATATATCTATATTGCAATATTTATGCCAATATCAAATTCAACAAAGAGGAGGCGGAATAGCTAGATTCTAAGAGCACCGCGAATCAAGGATGGAGCTTACATTCTAAAAGATAGAAGATAACGGTAATTATATTCTAGAAATTAGAAGTGACCTCGTTCAGCTAAAGCTATCATCGGGGCTTCGGTGGGGGATTCTACCTCCTTTGTCGCCAAGTATTTCTATTGGGTAAGGCGGCTCGGCGATACTCTCCAGCCGAGACTATTGTCACCGAAGTGGAAATCGGAACACCCACTTAAAGAAGTGGGTGTTTCGGAATCGATAAAAGTACCTAGCTACATTCTACCTATTCCTTGTTGTAACATAGAAGGGTTAGAGTCGGAAGTGCTGCCCCAGTAAATAAACTGAAAATTGCAACTTTGTGAATTAATGTACTAATTTACCGTAACTGTGATATACTAGAAATATAAATACTATACTAAAGGAGGTTTTGTAAATGAGCAAATTGAATAATCAAATAATAACACAAGATTTACCAAAAATAGAAACTAAAGTTTATGAGTTTATGAAAACTCAAATTTATTGGTTTACAAATTAGCTCAAAGTCTTAAAACAAAATTCATCAGGAAATTGGAACCCCAGATGGTATGATTTCAGAAAACTCATCATGCAATCTGGGGTTCCTGCGCCAGAATCATACAATAAATGTAATGATTAACCACCTACTGAATGCTCAATTTCAGTAGGTGGTTTTCTGTATTGAGAAAGAAGAGATGTTAATATATTTAAATTAATTTCTAAAATTTATAAAAAACATAGGTAATCAAATGAATAGGCGCGAATATTCCAGATTACAAGGAATTCAGGTAGGAGGCAAAATTATGGCTCTTAAAGTTAAAGTAGGTATTGTTGGTATGGGATTAGGGGGTTCGACAGTTTATAAAACATTACGAACCATAGACCATGTTGAAATCGGTATAGTGTGTGATCTTATGGAAAACACACCGGGAATGGAGATGGCGCGTTTAGACGGTGTACAGACCTGTGTGTCACTGGACGTATTTCTAAAGGTGCCAAATTTAGATGTAATTATTGAAGCAACTGGTATCCCGGAAATTCAACAACATGTGAGACGGAACAAAGCAAAATCCAGCGCCGTGATTGAAGCACAAGGTGCTAATCTTATGATGTTTATTATTGAAGAAAAAGAAAAGCTTGCTGAAATAAAACGCTTAAAAGGAGAACTCGACGCTATCTTGAACTCTGTTCAGGAAGCCATCGAAGTAGCTGGGATTGATGGAAAGATTAAATATGTCAATCCATCCTTTAGTCGCGTGACGTCAATTCCTGCAGTTCAGCGGATAGGATACAATATTTTTGACGTTTCTCCCAACGGTGCACTTGCGCGGTCTATACGGACGCATGAACCCGTATTCGCTCATCGGGCTTTGGTGGGAGGAACGAGTGTGGATGTAATTTCAAATGCCTCTCCTATTGTCGTTGATGGGCAAATGGAAGGCGCTGTCGTGGTTTTTCAACCACTGACGGATATTTATAAGTTGATGGAACAGTTGAAAGCCTCTAATCAAGTCATTAATGAATTGCAAAGTCGTCTCAATCAAATCTCTACGAGTTCGTATACATTTGATGACTTGATCGGGAGTCACCCTGAATTTGAAAGTGCCCTAAATCTGGCCCATAAAGCTGCCAAGAGTAATTCGACCATTCTCATTACTGGAGAATCAGGTACTGGCAAGGAACTGTTTGCCCATGCCATCCATGGTGCAAGTTTGCGTAGGAACAAGCCTTTTATCAAAGTGAATTGTGCTGCAATCCCGGAGACGTTACTCGAAAGTGAATTTTTTGGACATGAAAAGGGCGCTTTTACGGGAGCGGTAAAAACAAAACTTGGCAAGATGGAGTTGGCAAACGGCGGTACGATCTTTTTAGATGAGATAGGTGACATGAACCCCTATTTACAGGCCAAACTTCTGCGCGTTTTACAGGACATGGAGTTTGAACGGGTTGGAGGGACGAAACCTATTAAAGTCGATGTCCGCGTGATTTCAGCTACCAACCGAAATTTATACGAAATGGCTAAACAAGGTAATTTCCGGGAGGACCTTTTTTATCGCCTCAATGTCCTGGAATTACGTTTACCACCACTACGCAAACATAAAGAAGATATTCCTGCTTATGTGCATTCTCTGATTGCCAAGTTTAATCGCAAGTTCGGTAAACACGTGATGGGCTTGACGGCACAAGCGGAAGAGCTGTTGATGCAATATAACTGGCCAGGTAACATCCGGGAACTTCAAAATGTTCTTGAACGTGCCATTGTCACGGTGGAAGACGAAATTATTAGTCATAAACATATGCTTAATTTTGTGGATTCCCAGAACTCAATTAAGAAAGAGCAGATGAGCTTAGAAATCATGCCCATTCAACAAATGGAAAAGCAGATGATTCAATTGGCTTTACAGCATTACGGAAATTCTATGGAAGGAAAGAAGCAAGCGGCTAATGCCTTAAAGATATCCCTAGCCACGTTATATAATAAACTTAAGACGATCTCTAATTTATAAAGGATAATTGCTATTGTATTCTAAAATATAGAATACAATAGCAATTATATTATAGAATTTAGAAACGGAAAGCTTATTTAAAGGGGTTAAGTCACGAAAGATAGTCGTAGCTTCTCAATCCTTATTATGAAATAAATCAATCAAATAAAAAACTAGGACTAGAGGCATCTAACACTATTCCAAGGGTATTTATCAATTCCGAGATACCCACTTCTTCTTTAAGTGGGTGTTCCTTATTCTACTGCGGCGGGGGTAGAATCCCCCACCGCAGTCTCGATTTTCAGCTTTAGCGTAAGCGAGTTCACTGATGATCACCTCGCCAATTCCTCGATTCAATTTGATCTTGGCATACGAATTGCATATTCTTTATTAGCAAGTAATCAATCAATCAATCAAGCAATCACGTGGACACAAAGAGGCTGTTTTATTCTACATTTTATAAAATTGAAGGAGGTTTGGAAAGCGGAATAGTTTATTTCGTAGAAAAAAAGAGGGAATTCAATGTTTAAAAGAGATCGAGAGGAGAGGATATAGGATATATGGACACGACGCAAAAACCTTATCACTTTTTGATCCGCAGGGTTCATTCCTTACTAGGACTAATTCCAATCGGTGTGTTTTTAACCTTCCATATGATTCTGAATTTATCCGCCCGCGGGGGAGCGGGGCAGTATGACCGAATCATCAATGCCATGCGGAGTTTCCCGGGAATTTTTATCGTTGAACTTCTGGTCATCTTTATTCCGATAACACTTCATGCTGTTTATGGAACTTGGGTGGTTTATGCCGGACAAAATAACATTTTGAGATATAAGTATGCACGGAACTGGTTCTATATTATCCAGCGGATTTCTGGTCTGTATACCGTGGTCTTTATTATTACTCACGTTTACCTTCTGCGTTTTGGCGAGGCTAACTTCGCAGCGCTCCAACATTTCGTAAGTCAGCCGTTGGGACTGATCTTCTACGCTTTAGGTGTGTTGTTTGCAATTTTCCATTTTGTCAACGGCTTATGGGCTTTTGCCATCACGTGGGGCATCACTATTGGACCACGTTCTCAAAAACTATGGTTGTATACTTTGACGGCAGTTTTTGTATTGCTGTCGGTGATCGGTTTAACAGACATTTCTGCTTTCATTAAGTAGGGGGAAGGCTATCAACATAACAAGCCAACGGTTAAAAATGAAAAGCAAACAGAAAATAGCTTTCACGATTCTAAGAACAAAGAGTTTAGGAGGGTCAAGGGAATGAGTAAAGTCATCGTAGTGGGAGGCGGCCTTGCTGGGCTGATGGCAACGATCAAGATGGCCGAAGCCGGTACGCACGTCGACTTATTTTCTTTAGTACCGGTCAAACGCTCACACTCAGTATGCGCCCAGGGTGGCATCAACGGAGCGGTTAATACCAAAGGAGAAGGGGACTCTACTTGGCTTCACTTTGATGATACGGTCTATGGTGGGGATTTTCTGGCCAATCAACCACCGGTGAAGGCTATGTGTGATGAGGCACCGGGGATTATTCATTTAATGGATAGGATGGGTGTCATGTTTAGTCGCACGCCGGAAGGGTTACTCGATTTCCGTCGTTTTGGAGGGACCAAATTTCACAGAACAGCCTTTGCGGGGGCCACCACCGGCCAGCAACTGCTCTATGCACTTGATGAGCAGGTTCGGCGTTATGAAGTTGAAGGCATGGTACAAAAATTCGAACAGTGGGAATTGCTCTCTACTGTGCTCGATGAAGGAACGTGTAAAGGAATTGTCGCTCAAGACCTTCGGAATATGAGCATTAAGTCGTTTGCAGCCGACGCTGTGATTATTGCCACGGGCGGACCGGGCGCAGTCTTTGGCAAAAGCACAAACTCGACGATTTGTACGGGAAGCGCCGTATCAGCGTTATATCAACAAGGCGTAAACTATGCTAATGGGGAGTTTATACAGATTCACCCCACCGCAATTCCTGGCGATGATAAGCTGAGGTTAATGTCCGAATCAGCCCGCGGAGAAGGTGGACGGGTCTGGACCTATAAAGATGGGAAACCCTGGTATTTCCTTGAGGAAATGTTTCCGGATTATGGCAACTTAGTTCCTCGTGATATTGCGACTCGTGCCATTTATGAAGTTGTCTTTGACCAAGGTCTTGGCCTTAATGGGGAAAACATGGTTTACCTCGATCTGTCGCATATTGATCCAGTGGTCTTGCAAGTTAAACTGGGGGGAATCCTGGAAATCTATGAGAAGTTCGTGGGTGATGATCCGAAGAAAGTCCCCATGCGGATTTTCCCTGCCGTGCACTATTCGATGGGTGGACTTTGGGTTGATTACGACCAGATGACGAATATTCCCGGGCTTTTTGCCGCCGGAGAATGTGAATACCAATACCATGGGGCAAACCGTCTTGGAGCGAACTCCTTGCTTTCGGCAATTTATGGGGGAATGGTCGCTGGACCCAAAGTGCTGGAGTACATTAAGAAAAACAAGCTTCAAACCCCCAGCGGCAATGAGCCAGCCTTTATAAAAGAGCAGAAACTTCAAGACGAGCAGTGGGTGAAGATCCTAAATATGAAAGGGTCAGAAAACCCCTACTTTATCCACAAAGAACTAGGGGATATTATGACTTTGAATGTGACCGTCGTTCGCTACAATGCTAAACTGGCGGAAACTGACGTTGTACTTCAGGGGCTTATGAAACGCTGGCATAATATTGGCAGAAGCGATAATGTGGAATGGGGAACCCAGGAAGGAACGTTCATCCGTCAGCTGTGGAACATGCTGGAACTAGCAAGAGTTGTTACGTTGGGAGCCTTACGCCGTAACGAGAGCAGGGGTGGACATTATAAACCGGAGTTTCCAGAGCGTGATGATGCTAATTTCTTAAAAACAACCATTGCCAAATGGAAGCCTAGCGGGCCAGAGCTCAGTTATGAAGACGTTGATGTATCCTTGATTCCACCGCGTCCGCGTCATTATTGATCGAGAGAAGTAGGAGGCGACTGAAAATGGCTGAACAGAAAACAATCCGCTTTAAAATTCGTCGTCAGGACGGTCCGGATAAGCCAAGTCGTTGGGAAGAGTTTGATATTCCTTACCGCGAAAAATTGAATGTTATTTCTTGTTTAATGGAGATTCAGAAAAACCCAGTAACCGCTACAGGGAGGAAGACCACCCCCGTGGTTTGGGAATGTAACTGTCTAGAGGAAGTTTGCGGAGCTTGTACTATGAATATCAATGGACAAGGAAAACAAGCTTGCTCTGCTCTGATTGATCAACTAGCACAGCCGATTGTCCTTGAACCACTGACGAAATTCCCGCTGGTACGGGATCTCATGGTAGACCGGCAAATTATGTTCGATCACCTGAAAACGGTTCATGCTTGGATTCCTATTGATGGGACGTATAATTTAGGATCTGGGCCGCGTATGGCAGAAGTGAAGCGCCAGTGGGCTTACGAATTGTCAAAGTGTATGACCTGCGGCTGCTGTATGGAGGCTTGCCCGCAAGTCAATTCACGCTCCAAATTTATTGGACCCTCGGCTATTTCACAAGTTCGTCTCTTTAATGCCCATCCGACTGGGGAAATGAACAAACACGAACGGTTGGCCCCTTTACTCGATGAAGGTGGGATCGCAGATTGTGGTAATTCCCAGAACTGTGTTCGTGCCTGTCCGAAGGACATTCCGTTGACCACAAGCCTGGCCGACTTAAACCGTGAAACCAACAAATTTGCTCTGGATCGTTGGCTCCGAAAATAGCACAACCATCAAGGGGAATTATTCTAAAAGGAGGTCAGATGATATGGGAACCTTAAGAGAAGACGCTTTAGCACTTCATCGCGACAATGTCGGGAAAATTGAAGTTCACAGCAAAGTTCCGGTCCGTAACAGTCGTGATTTATCCCTGGCCTACTCTCCGGGAGTAGCTGAACCCTGTTTGGATATTCAGAAGGATAAAGACCTAGCATATGTTTATACCAATAAAGGGAACTTTGTGGCCATAGTCACTAACGGAACGGCTGTTCTCGGCCTTGGCAACATCGGAGCACTTGCCTCTCTGCCTGTTATGGAAGGGAAGGCCGTTCTCTTCAAGTCGTTTGCCGGAGTAGATGCCTTCCCTATTTGCTTAGACACAGAAGATATTGAAAAAGTAATCGAGACGGTAAAAATTTTGGAACCAAGCTTTGGCGGAATCAACTTGGAAGATATCAGTGCACCGGCTTGCTTTGAAATTGAAGAACGCCTGAAAAGTGAAATGAACATTCCCGTTTTCCATGATGATCAACACGGCACAGCCATCGTAGTCATGGCCGGAATGATTAACGCTCTCAAAGTGGTTGGAAAATCCATCGATAGCATTCGTGTCGTCACCAACGGCGCAGGTTCTGCCGGGGTTGCGATTATCAAATTGCTGATGAGCATGGGCGTTAACAACGTGATTATGTGTGATACCAAGGGAACGATCTATACAGGACGTCCTGTAGGTATGAACAAATCAAAAAATGAAATCGCCAAAGTCACTAATCCTCAGAAGTTGATTGGTTCCCTTGCAGACGCCTTAATTGGAGCGGATGTCTTCATTGGTGTTTCGGCGGGTAATATGGTGACTTCTGAGATGGTCAAAGCCATGGCCAAAGACCCAATTATTTTTGCTATGGCCAATCCTGTTCCGGAGATAATGCCCGAACTCGCCAAAGAAGCTGGAGCAAGAGTTGTCGGTACAGGCCGTTCGGATTTTCCCAATCAGGTCAACAACGTTTCTGCCTTTCCTGGTATTTTCCGTGGCGCACTGGACGTGCGTGCGTCTCAAATTAATGAAGAAATGAAGATCGCGGCTGCTTATGCGATCGCCGGCTTGGTCAGTGACGAAGAGCGGCATGCGGATTATGTCATCCCGTTAGCTTTCGACCCTCGCGTTGCTCCAGCTGTTGCCGCGGCGGTCGCCCAAGCTGCAATGGACAGTGGAGTAGCCCGGCTAATTGTTGATCCAAGAGAAATATCCAAGAAAGTATGGGCGATTCGCCCAGAGTAGGTTTAATAAATGATTTGACCTATTTTAGTACAACTGGTAATATTGGGATATATCGTGTATGAGGAGGATGAGTATGTTTCTTTCCTTATCGGCATTCCTTCAGGTATGGGAGCAGGAAGAAGAATTAACCGAACGAATTCTAGAAACTTTAACAGATGCCTCCTTAAACCAGTCTATTACAGTGCAAGACCGTTCGTTAGGGCGGATCGCCTGGCATCTCGTGACGACTATCCCAGAGATGATGTCTCGAACTGGATTGACTTTTGAAAGTATCAAGGACGATGCTCCGGTTCCGAACACTGCGCTGGAAATTTCCAATTCTTATCGCGAAACTTGCAAGGCTGTAGCTAATGCAATTAAAGCCCAGTGGAATGATCAGACTCTTCTAGAGCAACGGGATATGTATGGAGAATCGTGGACGATAGGCGCCACCTTAAGTGCTCTCATAGATCATCAAATCCATCATCGGGGTCAAATAACCGTTCTGATGAGACAGGCTGGCCTCAAGGTACCTGGACTTTACGGTCCTGCTAGGGAGGATTGGAGTCAAATGGGTATGAAAGCTCCTTTAGTATAAAGTTCAATTGGGTGGCTTTAAGACTAGGTCATTTAACTTGGTAACCGCTCTTCAGATGATAACGATCTAAAGAGCGGTTTTTTATTCTGAATACATAAGATGGCAGGAATAGTGATAGAAATCTTGAATGTAATAGGTTGGGAAACACAATGGGATAGGACGTTTAACCAGTTATATAAAACGGGCAGGAGGAAAAGACTTTTGAAGAAGGGATTTTTTTCAACAGACTCATATCACACTAAGGAGAGTACCCCCCGTCTAATTATAGATAGAATGATGTTAAATACTCGGTTATATTTTATGAGTAAATACTTTTCTATCATACTCAAATCTCGTAGTGCAGTTCTAAAAGGTCGGTATGATACGGAGGCTTGGGCAGCATCTTCGCAGGATGTTTTTAATTTAATTGAGGGTTGCGGGGGTAGGTTTCATATCACGGGACTTGAGAACATAGCAAAGTGCCAAGGTCCCATAGTTTTTATTAGTAACCACATGAGTACACTGGAGACCATGGTATTCCCTTGCCTAATCGCTCCACATCTGGAGGTAACCTTTGTTGTTAAAGATAGTCTCGTTGAACACCCAGTCTTTGGCCCGATTATGCGTTCGCGAAATCCAATTGTTGTAAGTAGATCGAATTCTAGAGAAGATTTTCAAACAGTGATGAAGATGGGGCAGAAATTATTATCCGAAGGAACTTCGATTATTATATTTCCTCAAAGTACAAGGACGGTTGAATTTCTACCGAAGGAATTTAATTCTTTAGGAGTAAAGTTGGCCAGAAATTCTAAGGTTCAGGTTATCCCTATTGCCATAAAAACTGACTTTTGGGGAAATGGCAAATATTTAAAGGATTTTGGACCAATTGATCGTAGTAAACCTATTCATATGGCCTTTGGAGAACCATTATCTATTAAGGGTTCCGGTAAAGAAGAAAATGAATTAATTATTGAATTTATTAGTTCTCATCTAGCGGAATGGAAAGACTGAGCTAAGGTATTAGTCTATCTGCCAGTCAATTGGTTTTCTATGATTAGAAATTAAGAAATCATTGGCCCTAGAAAATGGTTTGCTACCGAAGAACCCTCTACTCGCAGACAAGGGACTGGGATGTGCAGATTCAATAATCAAATGTTTAGGATTGTTGATTAACTCTTTTTTAGAGCGAGCATTATTACCCCATAATATAAATACCACAGGATCTGTTTTTTCATTAATTAAAGAGATGATTTTGTTCGTGAATTTCTCCCAGCCTTTGTTTTGATGAGAATTGGGTTTCCCTTCTTCTACGGTTAGTGAGGTATTGAGGAGTAATACTCCTTGTTCTGCCCATTTTCGCAGAGAGCCATGATTTGGTAAAGTACAACCCAAGTCGGATTGTAGTTCCTTAAATATATTTTGGAGAGATTTTGGGAAAGGGACACCAATATTTACAGAAAAACTGAGACCCATTCCTTGTCCAAGATTGGGATACGGGTCTTGCCCTAAAATAACCGTCTTAGTATTTTCATATGAGGTAAATGCTAAAGCGTTAAACACATCTTCCTTTTTAGGAAAGATGTGTTTAGATTTATATTCGTGTCTTACCCATTCTAATAATTTTAGGTAATATTCTTCTTTTATTTCATCCTCCAGTAGTCTTTTCCAATCAGCTTGAACCGCCACAAGATTCACTCCTTTACTTCGTGTTTTTAAGTAGACTGTGTGCAAGAAATGATGTAAAATATATAGTGATTCTTGTTCACGGATGCGAACCAAAATAATGGGAGGCCAACTAAGTGAAAGACAACCCCAATAAAGTATGGGTGGTATTGAGTCCAAAAGGTGCTAGAAATGCGGAGTATTATGAATATAACTCAGTAGCGGAAGCGTTAACCGATTTTGACGATTGGACCCTCGATACAGGTAGTATTGCAAGATGCGAAGTAATCTATCGTGGAATCACTTTGATGCAGTCTGCAAAAGGTAAAATAAGCGGAGCAGCATGCGAGCAGTATAACCAAAATTGTAGAATAAGAAGTAAATTACCAAACTCTCTTGAAATACCACATTGCGAAGAATGTGTGAAAAAAATGATGGCGGATTACGCATAGGATATCCTAGCGGGAAGAAGAATTTTATCCTAGTAGTAGCAATAAGGCAAGGCATGGAAAAAAGCTAATTAGACAGAAGGCTCTCTTGTGAGGGCTTTTTCTTTTTTAGGCATATGAAAGGAAATAACCAGTCAGTATGACGCAAAATATCCAAGGCATCTTTGATTCTGCTGCAGATTTGATTCTGCTGCAGAAACCCCTTGTCATGCTATTAATATCACATTTTATTGTCATCCTGAGCGAAGCGAAGGATCTCTTAAGGCCCTAGATCCTTCGCTCTCGCTCAGGATGACACCAAAATAATTGCAGTGATTTGATATTTTATATCATTTTAGACTTTCTGCAGGGGAATCATCTTTGACTTGTTATTTTCTTTCATATGCCTTACTTAGTTAAAGAGCTGGCGGTAACTCTATTTTAATTTTTTTATAGTTGGGTGATGAATGCTAGGTGGTCTTGCATTTCGGATTAGAGTGCAGTGCCTGATACTCATCCAATAATCGATCTAACTTCTGACTAAGTTCAACAACTTCGGGATGAGTAAAAGATTTATGGCTGTTCCCTATTTGAACAAGTTTTTCTCTCGTTATTTCAATTAACATATTCAAATTCGAAATTTGATATTCCACTATAGCTACTTCCTTTTCCTAAAGTATCACCCTGACTTTCATTTTACACTAAGGAAATTAGTCGTATCAATAGGAAGTTTTGTCGGTTTATGATTTTTTATCAAACATGCAAGCAGTACACCTTTCCACAGCAGTTGCCATCCCACACGCAAGAATTCATTATAGAGGTTTTACAGGCATCTTGTCGAATGCTCATCATACATTAGCGTACTTTATAATGAGAACCTGAGAAGATCTGATATAGAGTGAAAGGGGCTGAGTTATCCATGCGGATTATACATACATCGGATTGGCACCTTGGCCGGATGCTTGAGGGGCGGAGTCGAATCGAAGAACAAGTGAAGTTTATTGATGAACTCTGCACGATTGTGGAAGACGAAGCAGTGGATCTTGTCTTGATTGCGGGAGATGTCTTTGATACGGTTAATCCTCCCGCCATCGCTGAAGAGATATTTTATGATGCCTTGAACCGGTTGTCGGCGGGAGGAAAGCGAGCCGTAGTGGCCATTGCAGGAAATCACGATAATCCGGAACGACTCTGTGCGTCAAGTCCGCTGGCAGTCAGGAACGGTATTACTTTATATGGCCTTCCGAAAGAAGTGTTAAGGCCTAGCTTCGTAATGCGGCCCAATCAGGGAAAGGTCGTCAGGGTCGCAGCAGGTCTAGGATGGGTGGAGTTACAGATTCCCAGTTGTATAGACCCAGCTGTCATTGCCATGCTTCCCTATCCTTCTGAGTCACGGCTTAATGAAGTATTATGTGAGAGTTTAGATGAAGAAACCCTCCGGCAGGAATATTCAAAGCGTGTACAACAACTATTTTCTGAGTTTGGCAAAAACTTCCGACCAGATGCGGTTAACCTAGGGGTAAGTCATCTCTTTGTACGGGGAGGAATGGAATCAGAGTCAGAACGGCCGATTCAACTAGGAAGCGCACCGACGGTTGAGGTTGAAGCCATGCCCTTGGGCGCTCAATATGTTGCTTTGGGGCATTTACACCGTGCTCAGGTCGTCAAAGGTGCACCTGTTCCGACCCGATACTCGGGTTCTCCGCTGGCCTATAGCTTTTCTGAAACAGGGTATGCTAAGTCCGTGATTTTAGTCGAGGGGTTTCCCGGTCAACCAGTAACGACTAGGGAAATTTTCCTGAGTGCGGGCTATCCGTTGGTGAAATGGCAGGCTAAAGAAGGGTTAGCACAGGTGCAGCGCTGGATAGATGAGGGGAAGGATCTTAACGCTTGGATCGATTTAGAGGTCTTTGTGACGAGTGCTCTCAATTCTCAAGATATCCACAGTCTACGCCGTCAGCGGGAACGGCTCATCAATATTCGCCCTGTTTTTCCTGAAATGAAACAAATCGTCGGAGAGGCGCGCTCAAAGATGCCAATCGATGAACTCTTTCGCAAGTTTTACCAAGACAGAACTGGTGGGGCTGAGCCGGAGCAAGAATTAGTGGCTATGTTTTTAGCCTTAATTGACCCTGACCAAAAAGGTGAGAGCTACAAGGAAAACGGGACGATCAAACTTGGAGACCCTGACATTAGATCCCTCCCTCAAACGGTTGGGCGGAAGGAGGCAGAGACGGCATGAGGCCAATTCGCTTAAGATTAGCTGGCCTAAATAGCTTTAGGGAAGTTCAGGAAATTGATTTTTCGACACTGTGCGAAACAGGTGTGTTCGGGATTTTTGGCTCCACAGGAAGCGGAAAGTCTACGATTCTGGATGCTATTACGCTTGCGCTTTACGGTACGGTCGAACGAGCGACGAACAATACGCAAGGGATTCTTAACCATGCGGAGGACCAACTTACGGTAGAATACGTTTTTTCGTTAGCTTCGGGAAGCCAACGGATAATCTACCGGGCAGAACGAGCTTATCGACGCTCTGGGGATCGGACAGTAAAAGCTTCAACCTGCCGTCTGGTAGAAATAGCTGAGGGGGTTGAAACCGTTTTGGCTTCCAAAGCCGAAGAGATGACGAAAAAAATGGAGGATTTGTTAGGTCTTTCGGTGGAAGACTTTACTCGGGCGGTTGTTCTTCCCCAGGGGAAATTCGCGGAGTTTCTAACTATAAAGCCTAAAGATCGGAGACAGATGTTGGAGCGGTTGTTTTCCCTGGAAACCTATGGCAGAGAGCTCTCAGCTCGACTGACAGAACAACTGGGAAGTGCGGAATTTAACTTAAACGGTGTGGAACAGCGGCAACAGGGTCTAGGGGATGCTTCAGTAGAGCGAGTCCAAGCGGCGGAGGCAGACTTACAGGATGCCATCGCAAAGTCAGTTAGTATTGCTCAGGAATTAACCAACATCAAGCAACTGTATGATGAAGCAAAAGAAATATGGGGTCTTCAAGAACAGCTACAGATTATTCAGCAAAAAGAGGTTCAGTATACAGTAGCACAGACTAAGGTTGATAAAATGGCAGAGTGCTTAGGCCTAGCTGAGCGTGCGGAATCGATTCGCTCAATCTTGGAAGAAATCAGTCTTTCAGAAGAACGCTTCAAGGAGGCCCTTGGTCAGGTTGAAGACGCAGACGCGAGACTTAAAGAGGCTAGATATGCTAAGGAAACAGCGGAAGGGAAATGGTCCGAGAGTTACCTTAAACGCTTAGGGTCTGAGCCACATTGTCTGCGCCGTTTGGAACAACTTGAACAAGCCAAAGGATTAGAAGACGATCTCCAAGCGCGCAACGAACGATTAACTGCTACACGTCTTGAATACGGCAAGTTTGATCGAACCCGTAA
>OMOF01000615.1 GCA_900290375.1 Candidatus Desulfosporosinus infrequens | reverse complement strand
TAGAATTTTTAGAATATAACGCCTAAAGCGATAAGAATCAAAATAGCAACAGCAATAACTCCTACACCAACCCCTGCACCGACGCCTCCATAGCCATAACCAGCAGCCGGGGCGAATGGGGCAGGACAACATGCTCCACCCATTCCGTACATAAATATTTCCACCTTTCTTTCTTTCTTTTATTTATTAGTTATTTAAAAAACGATTCCCAAGGCAATAAGCAATAAGATAATAACTACTATCACTGCGATGCCAGCACCAAATCCTGTTCCACAAGCTCCACTGACACCTGCGCCGCCTAATCCAAATGCCATCTTATATGCCCTCCTTTCTTTTGGTTAGTACACTATATGTATCGGAGAATGTAATTGTTATATTTTTCCACGCATATTCGTCATGTTTTAAAAAAGAGCACTGGCGTGCTTGGGAATAGAATGCTGGTGCTGTCGTCATAAGTATAAGTAGATAATCAATGCGATTACCTATTTGTTAATCTAATTAACAGTTTGTAATTTTTCGAATTTTCTGGCTTATTATATATTTCTGGGAAGGAAATCAAGGAAAGATGTAGAACGTTCTTTGAAGAATAAAATTATTCTATATTATTAAGGAGGAGATAGCGATAAAAACAATAATTCAAAGACTTCAACGTTACCGATTATCTTTAATGATCGTTTTAGCACCGTTAATAGCAATTTTGATTATGGGTCTTTATGTCTTATTTATGCTGTTCACGACGACACATACGGATAGTACGGATATACAAGCAGCTTACCATTACGGATTCGATACTCAAGCTAAAAATGAAATCCAGACTGCCACATCAATAGCCAATTATTATTATCTACAAGAACAAAAGGGTCTTTTGACGCATGAAGTGGCCCAAAAACTGGCAGCAGATGATATACGTATTTTGCGTTACGGAGCAAATGGCTACTTTTTTGTTGATGATACTAGCGGAAATAATATTGTCGATTTAGGTACTGCACAAGAGGGACATAATCGTTTCAATGCTCAAGATGCTCATGGGAAATACTTTATTCAAGAACTGATCAAAAACGGCTCGAATCCTCAAGGTGGGTATACTAATTACTCCTTTCCCAAACCTAACGATCCCAATGGGCTAAGTTATACAAAAGGTAGCTATTCCTTATTATTTAAACCATGGAATTGGGTTATCGGAACCGGGAATTATTTTGATGACATCAACCAGGAGATGAGTGGACCACTAACAAGATTAAATGCCGCTGTGGCAAAGACGTATAGATCAGTAGGAATAATAGCTCTTTTAGTACTAGTGATTAGTATACTTATTGCTTGGGTGATGAATCGAAAAATTCAGAAAGATCTTCAGATTTGTAATCTTCAGGCTAAATCACTGGCGGAGGGTAATCTCCATGACTTATCATTAAAGGCTAGGGGAGAATTTGCAGGTTTAAGCCATTCAATTGATGAATCCCGCCAGGCTTTAGCAATAACTATCATGGGTATTAGGGAATCGGCTTCGCAGGTAGCGTCATCCTCTGAATTGATGCACGCTAGTTCGTCACAGTCGACTCAAGCAAATAACCAAATAGCGGCTTCAATAATGGGAGTATCCGATACAATTCAGAATCAATTGTCCCTGATTCAAGAAATTGCCGATCAAATGCGTATTGTTGCCCAGGATACAGAATTGGCGTCAACAGAAGCAGTATCTATGTCTAATCAAGCGAACGAATCGCAGAAAACTGCTGAGCAAGGGAGTAATATCATTCAAAAGACAGTTCAGCAAATGGAGGTCATTCGAGAGAGTGTGGAGTCTACTGCTCAAGTTATAAGAATCTTAGGCGAACGTTCTCAAGCCATCGGCGAAATCAATAATACAATTAGTGGAATTTCCGAACAAACAAACTTATTAGCTTTAAACGCTGCTATAGAATCAGCCCGGGCGGGAGAACATGGACGTGGATTTAGTGTAGTAGCAGAAGAAGTACGTAAATTAGCAGATCAATCCCGTACAGCAGCTTCTACCATAGCAGAAATTATTCTTGAAATTCAAGAAAAAGCTCAACAGGCAGTGGTTACTATGCAAAAAAG
>OMOF01000728.1 GCA_900290375.1 Candidatus Desulfosporosinus infrequens | reverse complement strand
GTTGGTTGATGCCATAGTATTAGATCTTATCCTCCCCGATATGGATGGTCTAGAAATATGCCGTATAATCAAGGAGAACCCTCTTACGAATAACACCCGGATAGTAATTTTGTCACAGAGGTCCAGTGAAAGTGATATCGTCGAAGGTTTACACTGCGGGGCAGACGACTTTGTGACCAAACCTTTTTCCATGGCTGAATTGGAAGCTCGGATTATGCGTGTCCTTAAATATTAGTTAAGGTACCGGCATAATCCTAACCCGACTTCCCGCTAAACATAGCTCAATGCCCTTCCTGTGACCCATCACATAAAAATACGTCGTCGTTAGGAAAGACGGCCATACTGATGGGATTCGCCCTGATATGTGCATCGAGCGGTGGCAGAGGGCCGCAAGGCCCTTAGCTTACGACTCCTCGTTGAGAGAAGGTCGTAGGATAACCCTACAACGTCTGAGGCAGTCCGTTACTCTCAGATTTCTTCTTCATTCCAGTCTTCATCATCCTCTAACCATTTTAAATCTAAATAAGATCCTTGTAACGAGTCGTGAATTCCCCAACAATCACAATTTTTCGTTTCCATAATTGCTTTCAATCTGTCCTTGTACTTGTCATACAAATTCATCTTCTTTTCTTTGTTTAACATCTGGATGATTTTATCATACGAGTCCGTAAAGTAGTCTCCCATATTCTCGAAAATATCACCCTCCTCATGAATATATTGAACAGCGGTTTCGGCAAAGTAAACCATCAATTCAAATGACCACACCGTTCCTTTGGCAATCTTGCTCATATCAGAAATTGCTTGTTTTATAATAGCTATCCTCATCTTAGGCAATCCTTTGGGAGGATCAAACTCATTACGGATCTTTGCTTTGTATTCTTCGACCAGCTCTGGTAATATCTGTTCTCCCTGCAGTTTTACCGAAACAAATGCTTGCGCATCCTTATTTGATTTGGCGGTCTCGACTAAAAGCCCTAGGAGTTCCTCCTGCGAGAGTTCCTTTAGTCTTTGTTTTAGTTCAGTAATAGTCAATAGTGTTTTGCTCATCTGGTTCTTACTCC
>OMOF01000195.1 GCA_900290375.1 Candidatus Desulfosporosinus infrequens | reverse complement strand
TTATATTATCACGCGCTTTGGTAAAGGTCAACGCTATTTTGACTAAATATCTATAATTTCTACAATATTATTTCTGTTTTAATTGTTTACCGCATCCCTCGACCTTGCAGGGTAAAACAAAATCAAGATGAAACTCAATACTGCTAAAATAAATAAACCCAGAAAGACATATTGGAGCGAAATTGCCAACCCCGACGTCATTATTTTTATAACCTCTTGAGGAAGCGTCTTTCTCTTAACTGGGTCTAGTAAGACATTAATGACATCTACGCCCAATATCTCGCCGTTCAACATCTCCCCTCTTACACCCGACAAATAGCTTGTCAATTTATTATTTAAAATCCCACCTAAAACAGCTGCACCCATAGCATTACCCAAGATGTTCATAAACATATTGGAAGCCGTTGCGGCTCCACGCATTTTCCACTCCACGCTGTTTTGTATCCCTACAATAAACACTGTTCTAGCGAGACCCATTCCAAAACCGATCAGTAATGAACCCACTCCCGCCCATAGCCATCCGCTTTCCGGCCGTAACGTTAGGAAGAACACAGAACCGATGAGAATCCAAACCCCACCGGCAACCGCGACGCGTTTGAACCCGTATCTGAACATGGTTTTTCCGGCCAATGTTGCCGCAATTACCCATCCCATCGACATAAAAGAAAGAGCGAACCCTGCAACAATCGGGGATTGCTCCATAACCCCTTGAATGTAGGTCGGGAGAAACGAGGAAATACCGATAAGTACAATCCCCGTCGTCAACGTCGCTAAATTAGCAGCAACAATTAAAGGGTCCTTCCAAATTTCTAAAGGCATGATGGGCTCAGCGACACGTTTTTCCTGCCAGATGAACAAATAGGTTCCAACCGTAAATACTCCCATTAAAAGAAGCACTGGAGCCGATGACCATGTCCAAACTGTTCCCGCCTGAATAAAGACGACCATCAAAGCACTAATCGAGATGAAAATCAGTGCCGATCCGATGTAATCAATATTATGCTCTTGTTTATGTATCGTCTCTCCCAGAAAAAGCCAAATTCCTGCCACGGCAAGGACCCCGACCGGGACATTCACCCAAAATATCCAAGCCCAACGTACGTATTGCACAAAAAATGCCCCAAGTGCTGGTCCAATGATAGAAGAAAC
>OMOF01000305.1 GCA_900290375.1 Candidatus Desulfosporosinus infrequens | reverse complement strand
GTCAAAGAACAAGTGGACAGCAAAGGCAAGCGGCTTTCGTATTTCGAGAACGAAGCCGTCCTTTCGCTTGATAAAAAAGCTGAGATAATGAGCTTTTCAGCCGATTCAAGGTCCTATTCGTGGGAATTGTGCCAAGAATCCATNNATCATAACGGGCAAGCCGTGCGAAGCATGGTGCAAAGTATCCTCAAGACACTTTCACCCACGCCGGTTCGCCCATCAGGCGGTGTTTATTTCGTACCTGCCACCTACGACGAAGAACTTGAGAGACTAACGAGCTTTTGTTCGGCTTTTCAGAAAGGTGAAGGTTTTAAAATCCAAGTCGTTAACTCCGCTGAATCACTAAAAATGGTGGAGACAAAAGTTTCTAACCATTTAGAAAGCATTTACGGACAATGCCAGCACGCCGCAGCCGATCGCTCCTTGTCGAAGTCAAGGCTCGCGGAACTCATAGATGAAGCAAAGCGGGTCATCGCTGGGTACAAAAACTATGAAGGCATTCTAAGTCAAAAGAAAGATGAAATGGAAGCGAGAATTCTCCTGATCAGGGACAGTGTGACCGTTCTCTTGGAAAAGGGAGGTGACACCTGATGGGCACGAGATTAAAAACCTGTCCACATTCACCTGCGCACAGAGTTTATGGGGGCTACCCAGAATATGTTTGTTCTGAGTGTGCAACCGAATGGGTGGTAGCTAAAGCAAAGGGTAGTAGAGGGCATTTTAATGTCCTCTATACCCACTTCAACTCAGAGGGGAAAATTTTAAGTCATTGGAAAAAACCCTTGGCAGATGATGTTTTGGTATCAACAAACAGACGGTCATTGGCAATCTAAATAGGTTAAAAAAGGGAGGGGTGCCCCCTTTCTTGGGGGCTTAATATGATTATCAAAATTAAAGAGATCGAAACCTTTCTGAGCACGATGTATATGGAACGCGAGGAAATGATCAGAGGAATGCTGATTGCGTTCATCGCACGTCAACACGTCCTGTTGGTCGGTGCGCCAGGGACAGCAAAATCGGCAATGGTGGCTGACTTATCCAAGTGCGTGACTGGAACGAATTACTTTCAATGGCTCTTGACACGGTTCAGCACGCCGGAGGAATTGTTCGGGCCGGTGTCCTTAAAAGCTCTTGAACAGGATACTTACAAAAGGAACACACGAAACAAGCTCCCCGAAGCCCATATAGGCTTTGTGGATGAAATTTTTAAGGCGAATTCAGCGATCTTGAACGCGCTCCTGACGCTTGCAAATGAGCGTTTATTCTATAACAATGGAGGCATTGTTCAGTCGCCGCTGTTCTCCATAGTGGGTGCAAGCAATGAGTGGCCGGAAGAGGGAGAGGGTTTAGAAGCCTTATTCGACCGCTTTATTTTGCGATATGAGATCGACTATATTCAGGATGGGAATAGTTTTGTTGCAATGTTGCAAGGTGCATATCCGGCACAGAGACCGACGATCACCTTAGCTGAGCTGGAACAACTTCAATTCCATTCTGAAATGATGGTCACGGTGCCGCAAGATATTCTCGAAGTCCTTCGAGATATTCGGGATGCTCTACGGTTGGAGGGAATTAGACCGTCAGATCGCCGATTTAGACAAGTGTTGTCACTGCTCAAAGCATCTGCAACCTTGGAGGGTCGCGACGTTGTAATGAGAAAAGACCTCATTATATTAGTTCACTCACTTTGGGTCACACCCGAAGCGAATGAACGAGATATTGTGCGGCGAACGGTACAGGATCGGGTTCTTGATCCCGTGGAGAAAGAGATCGCGGATTTAACCGATATTATCCGTGATCTGGCTCGAAGTGTGGATTCATCAGACATGAGTGATACGAAGGTTGTCCTCGAACACAGCCAGAAAATCAAGTCACTCAAGCTGCAAGTTGAGAAAATTCCCAACGGTAACACGTACCCCGAAGTTGGGAAACTACTGGATATTTTGGATATGAAGCGAAAAAGTCTGGCAACGGCAGCCTTGGGTGTATAACTCAAGGTATGGCACGTACTGATGATAAGTAACGGCGGCGAGGCAATAGTCTCGCCGCCAAACTTTGAATTTTGAATAAAGGAGGGGTAGCAATGTCATTTGCTAATTCAGCCAAAAAGAGATTTTATCACAGTTGTCTTAATGCGGACAGTTACGATAAGCAACAGTTTGAACGTTTGTTAGAAATGTCGCC
>OMOF01000351.1 GCA_900290375.1 Candidatus Desulfosporosinus infrequens | reverse complement strand
AAATAGGCTGAACCTTTTCAGGATTAAAATAGCACGCTCCTGCCATAAGATTTGACCCAATGGATTCCGAAAAGTTGATTAGGGATATATCTGTCTCTACGAGTGATCCTATTGTTAAACTTGGTACATTTATCTGTACCCCAGATATAGTTTGCCCGCTTGCATTGTAATAAGTTACCAGAAAGTATCGGTAATTCGTCGCAGGAGGGCTTATAGTTGCTGTAGCTGGATATTGACTGGAAGCGGTTATAGTACCTGTAGATATTAAGGTTGCAGCATTACAAACGTTAGCAATCGGCACTGGATTTGTATAGGACGCATTGGCTCCTGCTACTTGAATATTAGCATTAGTGGTGTTGGCTACATCGATAAATATTTGCAATCTGTCTGTAGTGCTCATGCTAGTTGTGTTATAAGCAAGAGTTAATACATTACTCGCAATAGTTCCCCCCGCTGTCGGATCAGCAAAGNNGGTCACATTGGTGATTAGTAATATTTGTTCAAGAGCTAGCGTTGCAACTCCTGCTATTGTAACTATCTTACTGGTTGGGTTAAAAGTATAACTTCCGACGTCTACTCCTATAAGCTGTTTCATAAATTATCCTCCTAAAGCAATTGAAAGAGCTAGTGCTAGAGTTATTGAAGCCCTAGTTGTATCTGAAGGGTGAACGTGATCGCTACAAGGTATTGTAGTTGCGATACCCGCAGTAGCCGTTCCGTCCATAGCAGGTAGCGCGGCACTGAAAGGCAACCTAGCAGGATTAACAACATCACCACTTTGAATCTCCTCTATCTTTCCGTTGTATAACGCTAGAGGGTTTTTGTTAGCCATAAATACTTCCCCCCTAAGCTAACGTGATAGGAGGTTGAGGTGCGAAGGCCATAGAGGTAGCGGAAATTGCTACACCGAGAATCTGAGAGATGGTTCCTGTCCCTGTAGGGACGATCTCTGTTCTCGCCCCAACAGTACCTAAGAATTCAGTGGAACCAATCGTCATGCCCGTTAGCGAATTGTTTAATTGTCCTAAACGAAATACTGTAGCACTTGCACCTGAAGCATAAGCCGCCAAAACAAATCCGTCGGCTGGTTTGTTTGCGGTTGCGTCCGCGTTTCTTACGTTTATAACTCCTGCGTTACTCCATTTGTTTGTGAAGGCACCAGCAGCTATCGTTTCACTGGCTACGAGGGTATCTGCCTCAGGGCCAATACCTACAGGCATCATGGATATATCTATTAGACCTGTCGCCGTATTAAGGGCTACGATTTGACCTCCACTTGTTGATCCCGCAGATATTTGAGTTGCGGCTACCTGTGTGATTTGTCCGTTGTTTAAGGATAGATACTTATTTCCTACTGTCATTTAATTTTCCACCTTTCAATTTTGAGTTAGTAAAATAGGTTGTTTTGCACCCACAATAAGACTTGTACTACTGGTTGGAATTGCTACTTGGAGAAGGAATCCTGTCGTTGGAACTGTTTGTGTTAGCTGACCAGCATTACCTAAGTAAATAGGCATACCAACCGTCCAGCTCCAAGTAGGTTCCACCAGTTCCCCGCCTACTTGGACGTTAACCTGAGAGCCTTGTATTGCAGCATTAGTCGTTATTCCGAGCACATTATTCATGCTTGAGCTATCATCTTTATCAGCGTAATCAACTAAGTTAGTACCGACAATCTGAACAACGAAACCCCCGCTAATATTTGCGTTAGCTTGTTTGGATATATACGTTGTGGCTTCTCCGTTTGAACCAGGGGGACCAGGAGGCCCTTGCTCTCCAAGCGTGACAATTTGTATAATCTCGTCAAGTACCGTTACTTTCGTTACCTCGTCAATCGTGAGTACCTGTGTCACCTCATCGACTACTGTTACCTTATCCACTTAGGTAACCCCCTCAACGACCATGTTCAGTGAATAGTATGTTTTCCTTGTACCGTCTGCAAAAATAACACTTAAGCTACATTTGTAAACCGTCGGAGGGACAAGTGTTAGCGATTTATCTACTGTGACGTTTATACTACCTAGCACTGATGTATCAATTACTACTCCAGAGGTTGATTGCGTGATAGGAGTTGGGAAATTTAGTTCAAATTCTACAGTTGAACCAGTGAAATCTATCGGCGTTCCCGAGGGACTTGTAGCTGTCATTGGGATTTGCAGTGTATCTCCACGATAAATATGCGGCACATTGCCTCCCTCCCTTCAGAAATAAAATAACGCCCTTTAAGGCGTTTACCACGTAACTATAATCGCACCGCTGCTCCCGATTGCTCCATTTGTTCCTATATTGTTCGTTTGCCCACTACCGCCTTGTCCACCTTGTCCATAGGTAAAAGCCCCGTTCGCCGACAATCCTCCGATTCCACCTGGTGGCGTAGATACTTGTGTTCCAGATTGGCCGATGACAACCAAAGGTGCTCTTGTAGCAATTCCCCCAGTGCCTGGAATTGATGCTGCCCCAGCGCCAGGAAAGGAACCGCCTCCACCATAAGCTTCGAATGTCAAAAACGTTGTATTTCCCCCTACGCTACCAGCTGTTCCATTTCCTGATGCACTACCAATACCTGCTGACCCTCCAGATCCTATAGTCGCTGTTATTTGTTGCTCAGGTGTTACCCGTAGCCATCCAGCAGCGTACCCTCCAGCGCCACCGCCAGCTGCACCTTGTGCATATATGCTTCCAGTTGCTCCTGCTCCACCACCTCCTCCTCCAATAAGTTCAACGTAAATGCAAACAATCCCGAGAGGCACGATAAATATTCCAGTAGAAGTAATTATTTGATACCCTGAATTCCCAGGTTTTCCCCATGTGCCAGGAGAACCCATAGTTGTACATATCCAAATAAATCCTGTTTGGTCTACAACAAAATCGCCAACCTCAAACGTACCAATTGTAGGAGATCCACTTATTGTAGCTCCCACATATCGACTTGCCGCTGTTGCACCCACAAGACCCACTGTGGTTATTGGCCCCGTTATGTGACCTCCGTCGAGGGTTGATATTCCAGTTTCTATGTTATTCATTCTTGCTGCCGTGACGGAAGTTCCTACTTGCGAAGGGCTATCGTTCAAGGTTAGTGTCAAATTGCCTGGAACACTTCCTGTTGCTGTGAACTGCCCTGGGCTTCCTGCAACTCGATCTTGCCACGTTGTTACTGTATACAAATTAAATCACCTTCCTTAGTTGTACCAACCTAATCCACATATCGCCAGACTTTGACCACAAAATACTAGTTCTGCAATTGAACCGCCAATTAAGTTGTAAAGGGCTAATAAATTACCTTCCATTCTGTTTGTATCCACATAGGAAAAGGGCATGTCGTAAGTCCAAGACGTAACTGGAATGACCCATCCAGAAGGGGCTATGCCGTAGGCGGAATAAAGGCTTAAAATATTCCCCTCTATGTTGTTTAGTGAGTCGTAGAAGTCAAGGAAACTTCCATCTGTGCGCCAGGTTATCGTTGTTAAGTTGAAATCAAACCCTTGCTTAAGGAGCATAGCCTGTAGTGCGACTATATTATTTTCTATACGATTCCAGTCGAAATAATTAAAGTAATTTTGGGCTGTCCAATTGGTGACAGGTGTTTGCCACGCCATATCTTACCACCCCTTTCCGTTGATCGTTCCCGATAGAGTCCCACTAAATCTAAACTCTTGCCGAATAATCTTAGCTAGTTTCTGTGCTGTGTAATATTGCGAATCCCAATAGATAACGTCGCCGTTTTCCCACGAAAAGTCCATCCAGCTCTCAACTTCGTACAGATAAACATTCTGGCATTCTGCTGCATACCAATTAAGAATATTTGTCGCCACGGTCGCATCGGTTACGAGAGGATTGTCAAGATCAACTTCGTTGCTGGGTTGTGTTCCTGAGTTATTAACGATCTGTTGTATAGATGTGCTAGTAATCGCAAGCCCTGAGATTGATATGCCGACTGAACCAGCGCCAGTGATTGTTAGGTTCGCAGCGTTAGCATAATACACAGCACTTACTAGCGTTCCACCCGTTAAAGTAGCCACACAGGAAGTGGGAGTCGCAGGAGTGGTATAGGCTACCCATGTTGATATTGTGCCATTAACTGTAACGTTGCCACTGTAGATATTGCCTGCTGTAGCCGCTCCAGTATTAGAATAAATGTTCAACGTAAAATAGTTGTAAGCATCCTGAATCGCAATTTTCGGATAAGTTTCCTGCATGGTTAAGGGTAGTTCTTGGATAGAAGACGTTGAGTTTAAGGGTTGTTGACTTACAGAGCGTTTTATGGTGAGGGTATTGTATCTATCCACATATACAACCGCCATACCAGCCTGAGCTATATACATTAGCGCGTCATGATGTGATATAACCGGCAAAACGCCGCTTGTATTAATATTCTGTAGGGCAGTGTCAATTTGATAATTCACTTTCAAGTCTGCTTGTGTTTCGAAGTCCTGAATAACTGATACGGCTAAGTTATAAAGCGTTATCGGGCTACCTGTGTATGTAGATGCGTAAAACGTTGTTCCGTCCGCTATGTCGAGCATGTCCCTTGCGTACAGGGTCGAAGATAAGTAATTGTCATCACCTAGCCAGTTGTACAGGTAAAAAGTACCCATAGGCACTGTCATAAGCGTCCCATTACTGAGCAAGAGGGAAAGATAGGGTTTTAAGGGCTGTTTATTTTGCAAGTTGCCAAGGTACAAATTAAAATTGTTTAAGCTGTTGGCAATACTTGCGTGTACTTCTTTTGGAGGTGCGCTGTTGCCAAGTGGATCAAGTTCCTCCAAAATATCAAGGTCAAAAAGATTCTGGCCTGTCCATAGGAACTGTTCGCCAAATAACACTTCTACTGTATGTACTCGTCTGTAAGGGTTGT
Source organism: Candidatus Desulfosporosinus infrequens (assembly GCA_900290375.1). Classification (GTDB taxonomy): domain Bacteria; phylum Bacillota; class Desulfitobacteriia; order Desulfitobacteriales; family Desulfitobacteriaceae; genus Desulfosporosinus; species Desulfosporosinus infrequens. The sequence goes on along the minus strand of OMOF01000351.1, from coordinate 14,093 downwards.
TTGTGCTATAGAACGTTACTACGACGTTGACGATATCCGTAAGTTGTTGACTCCAAAAATAGTCTGCAGAAGTCGGATGAACAGTATAAGTATTTTGTTTAGACATATTATCCGTGGTCACTATCTGAATCAAATTGCAATAATCACCCGTGAGTGGCGAGAATACAAACGTTAATCCAAGACTTGTAAATGGACGGGAAAGTGTCAAGGTTAGTGTTGGATAAGGTGTAGCAAAATTACCATTCAAGTCCGAGATTACCGCACTCCACCAACCAATTGAGTCATTAACCACGTTGTCCGTTGGCTTTGGTGGCGTATAAAAACTACCGTCCAACAAAGTCCAATTGTTTTCCTCACACATGTATTTTCTTGTTTGCGTCATGCCATCCGTAGCCTGAGCCACCCCACCAATACCCGCTATTGAGTTTGATGTTGGAGTGCAGTTACTTTGCGCCCCTACATCTACCATGTCGAATTCGACAAGTGCCGTGATCGTTCTGGGGAAAGTAGACATGCTATCGGTAGTAATAGTCGGAGCGTTATTTATTAGCATCGATAACGATTGAATAATTTCCGAACCCCAGAACCCATACCATTCATTACCTGCTGGGACAGGTGACCAAGTGCCCTCTACGAGAGTTGTAGAAAATGGAACAGTACTTATTGGTATGAAAAGACGTTGAAGGTATAGTAAGCACCTATTGATTAAGGTAAGGCATAGTTGTGTATCTATCCCAGTTGCTCCTGATAAGTAGGCGTATATGCACGCCCTTAGTAACAAGGAAGCCATATGTGGTTCATCACCGCTAGCACTTGTAGGCGTAGTGCCCTCTGGAAAATCTGTGATAATGACATTACTTGGACTCGTCCAATAGTTGCTGATGAACGTCAGAAAACTCATAACAATAGTTTTTGCTTGCGTAAGAGAAGGATCGTTGTATAGTGCCCTCGCAGTAGCCTCCAACGCTCGATACTGGAAACCACCCCATAATGTGTTCGGGTCTGAGCCATTCCAAGTCCATGTATTTGCTGCCCCATATTGCAGGGTGTCCCATCTGTCCCATAAGAAACATGGAGCAAAGGGGCCAGTAACCCCAGTTGATGCCGTGTAGGCTGCTTGAGCGTCGGTTAGAAATTGTAACTGTGTCGTCACTCCTGCTGGAATATTAAGCATTTGCCAGATAAATGGGTTTTGATACCCTGCATAAGGCATTCCGCGCCATTGCACGATTGATCCTGATAAAATATTAACTGTAAATGGAGCGGCATAGGGTATATACGGAATGACAGGTTGAGGCATAGGCTTAATATAATCGATTGTTACAGTGTGCGCACTTGCAGTAACATCCTGTACCGCAAACGTTGTGTAATTTAGTCCTGTCGGAATTGTCGATATAGAACCCACGTAGTATAGGTTTAGTTCTACCCCTTCAGCTTGGGCATCAAATAAAACTTCTTGAATAGATCCAGTGGCTGGAGTTAGCCCTGTTGGTGGCGTACCATTTGGGTTGTAGTATGGATAAATCGTAAACTCTGACCAACTAAACGTTCCTACGGTAAATGAAGCAGCACTCGGTAATGCCATGTACCACACCCATCCTGCCGAGTCGGTTACCCTCAAATTGCAAGGACCAGATAAAGAGTAGGCTATAGGAGGTATTATGCTGGGCCACGCTTGCGTAGGAGTAGGAGCAAATTGAGCATATCCAGCATAGGGTATGGGCGCTGGATCGGGATCGGCTGTTGTGGGTGTTGGGTAAGTATAATCAGTTCCTTGGTTTAGGGTAATTGCGGCATAAGCTGGATTACTGCTATTTACGATATTAACCACAACGCTACTATTAGGATCGGTAAAAGTTGATCCAGGAGAGCTACCCATAGACCACTGAGGCGACCAGAAAAGGTTTTGAATCGTTACAATGTCGGATTGCTGCCAAGTGATTTCTTGTAATCCGCTACCCGTTAAATAACACGACATCATGTATCGCTGAGCAGGGTTATAGGTTGATGTTTCGTCAATATAGGCGAACAGTCTCATGGGTATCGTTGAGCTGATCGAAGCAGATATACTTGAATCTGCTACCCAAGACTGAGTCATACCACCAACTCCATAATCCGTTTCCGTTGACCCAGACTGTAGAGGGACGTTGATCTGCACATAACCCGTCAGTGGGTTTCTAGTCACCGATGCTGCTGGACTCGATGTGCTGTAAATATAAGAACCAGCCGCATCAAGGGCGCTTGAACTGGCTATAGTAGCTTCAACAAAACTATCACTGTCCGTAATGTTGTACACGTTAGGAATGGTCGCCATAGTTGCATTTAAGCACTGTTGCCAAAGCACATTCCCTGTCATTTCATACAGGAGATTAAAGGTATCTAGTGCCCAAGCTTGAGAATCTCCTGCACTGTCAATCTCAGCAGGTTCAAGGAATCTCCAAACAGGCCAAGCTTCATGTGCTTGGTTTTCTTCAATATCAGCTCCCGTTCCAGCACAATACACTACATATAATGACCCATTTACTGTAAGGTCTGTTAAGGTTACCGTTGTTCCTGTCGTTAGATCGGTAGTAAAATCAGCTATATTGTAAGAGGTTCCGTTGACGTCTGAAAAAGGATTAGGCCATACCAAAGTTGATGTGAGCGTTCTAGCATTCCATACTAATCTTATAAGATCACCGTAATTAGGAGATCCAGCAGGAATTGTGCAAATGCCATCGTTAAACGTAAAAGAACTATTTAGATAGTAGTTTTCACTTGGGTATGCTCCCTTAACATCAAACAGCCAATGAGCGCACCATAAATCACCCGATGGTGCAGTTCCACGGTATAAGATTGGGATCAAGGCATTTGCTAGGAACAACGCCCGATTGTACCAAGTGATATCTTTTGTAGCCTCATAAGCATAACACGCGGATCGTATGCTCATTAGCTGGGATTCAGAGGTACCCGACTGCGTAGCCATATACGACCCGCGACCACTTTCATCATGATAATTATTCGCCACAAGCCCCTGCGAATTTATCAGCATTCGAGGTGTACCCTCTTTTGTGTTAGCCGTTAGGAACTGATCATACTGAGTTATCCATGAATTGATAATCGCTAGAGGCACTTGAAGAAGTGATTGTTCTATAGTTTTCATTTTAAACCCCCGCCTAACATTCGATGATGTCGCATTTTATGCTGTTGAATGTGACGTTTCCATAGGCATCTATTTTAACATCCTCATAGCTTATGTCACCCGCATAAAACGTTCCAGTGTAGCTTCCTCCACTTACACCTGGGTCAAGGATCGTTGCGGTGAATTGGGGAGTGCTGGACTTGATTAGGGAAATCATGCTGTATAATTGGGTTGCTGCCATCGTGCCCCACTCTACGTTGTAAGTGTGTTTGTTCGCAATATACTGCATGTTCATCGTACCCGCTGCGTTTCGTTTACTATCGCCAATCATGTACAAATTATTTTGATTTTTAGATGGTTCAGGTAGAGCTGTACCGTTTATAGTTAGGGTTGTCATTTTATCATCACCTACTTTGGTAAATTATAGCTGGAGTTGTATCCAATGGTCGTGCCCAAACGATCGGCTTCGTTCACAGTGTACGAGTACAATGTTCTGGCCAAGGTTCGTCCATCGAGTTGCAGTGTTATATTGATTGGCTGCTTCGAAGTGGAGCCGTTGCTACTACCCCCAGAAGAATTATTGTTATTTCTCATCATACTACCGAGTTGACTTAGTGGCATAACCGCTTCAGGCTCTCCACCCTCGGCAATTACTGCAAGGGTCGGTGAGGTGGCGATCCCACCAGCAGCAAGCCCAACAGGTGCAAGCGCGAGCATTCCTTCTCCTATGGTTGGTGCTGCCGCTGCCACAACAGATCCTATGGAGGAGGCCATACCACTCAGAGCTGCACCTGCCGATTCGATCGTTGTACTTATCGCTGTGCCGATACCTGACAAGCCAATACCTGCAAGGGCAGAGGCAACACCCGAGATAGAGCTTCTTAGTGTGGCAAACATGCCGATGATGCCTTCTATGATGGGACTTATTCCATCCATCGCTAGCAACCTTACAATGACTGGAGCTGCTGTAAACGCCGCTAATTCTGCGTCTGCAGTTGCGATGCCTAAAGGAACCTCATCCCATGCACTCAGGACTGTTACGTTTGGCTGAACGTCAAATACAGCTAGTTCTTCATCGGCTGTCGCAATACCTGGAAGAACCTCTGGTAATGCGCTTAGAGTGGTTACATTCGGCTGAGCGTCAAACACAGCCAGCTCTGCTTCGGCTATTGCGATGCCTGGAAGAACCTCTGGTAATGCTGTCAGATTAGTCACGTTCGGTAGAGCATCGAACACAGCCAGTTCTTCTTCTGCTGCGGCTATCCCCAAAGGAACCTCATCCAATGCGGTTAGGGTTGTCACTGAAACAGCCGGAATTGCTGCAAGCTCTGCTTCGGCTTCCGCGACTGGTACTGTGACTTCATCTATTGCTGTCACAGGAACTTCCACTGGTTTGAGCAAACCCAACTTCGTAAGGATTCCGCTAATAATTCCACCCGCTGCATCCAAGGCAGAAACAATTATCTTTTTCATAAGCGGGAGTGCTGCTAGAGCAAGCCCAATGTCTACCAGCATGGGTGTAATGCCATCCTTACCTGTGATCGGTATAACGATCCCCTTGGTTTGATCACCACCACCACTGCCTAAGCCAGCCTTGTTTAGATTACCAAGTGCGTCTACCAAAGCATTGGTAGCATCTGTCTGTGCTTTCACAGCTTCTGCCCCACTGTTAGTAATGTTATGTAGTTGGTCGAAACTCATCGTGTTGGCGTTTACGGTTTTACCAAGGGCTTTCTGTGCCTGATCTTGAGCATTAGCAGCTGATGTTGCATCATCCATCGAATTTCCTAATTGCTTTGTAGCAGCACTTGCATCAAAAATAGAGGTGTAGTTATTGGCCCAATCTGTGCCGATTTGCCCAAAGTTCAAGCTCATGATGTCCTTAATCGCACTGGCAGTATCTTCGGCAAATAAAGTTATATCTTGGATTCCTATAGCCACCTCATCACTTAAATACTCAATACCCGTTGCCAGAAATTGCAATACTTTATAGAACTCTTCAAAGGCAGGGGTAAGGGCATTCACCATAGTTTCTTTCATTTTGTCCCAGCCTTCATTAAGTTTTGCTTGCTGGTTAGAAAGAGTATCCGCTTGGGTTCCGTAGTAACCTGTTGTGCCTTGCAGTTTTTCCATGATCATTTGATAAGCCACAGCCGAGGTTTGGGCATCAGTCATGGTTTGACCTTGCTTAATTAAACCCTCACTTAAGGCTCTGTTTTTAAGATCCGTCGTGGTTATACGAATTCCGAGATCCATTAAACCCCTTGTCTGTCCTTCCATACCACGCTGGAGTGCATCAAAAGCTTCTGAAGGATCAATGCCTTTTAATTTTCCTATGTCATAGGATAACTGAGTAATCTTTTCTGACATTTGCTCCGCTTGGGTTGGGTCAAAGCCTAGCATACGAGTGTTCGTGTATTCTTTGCCCATCATGTTTTCAATGGCCTCTTGGCTAACTCCATAAGAATCACTTAACTTCTTACTAAACTGTTCAGTCTCATCAGACATTGAACCCATGGAAGCATAAAACCGATGCTCAACATCTTGGGTTTCAGCAGCAAGGTCTTCTAATTCGCTTATCCATTCCCCAACTTTCTTCACGACTTCGATGGCAATAAATATTTCAATGGCTCCTGTCATAAGGCCAAAGCCATCAACCACAGCATTGCTCACAGCACCTATTTTATCGCCGAAGCTTGCGCTGCCATCGGTAATGGTTTGGAAAGCGTTCACCACTGATTCCTTGAAGGCTCCAAAATTGGCCTGTATTCCAGAGAATGAATTGCCTAGTGAACTTCGAAGCTCATCGGCCTTATTGTTTACCTCTTCTGCCGCAGCACTAACTGCCTGAAAACTCTTTACTGCTCCTTTGGCAAACTCAGCATGGACTTTATTTGCATCTGTCAGGATTTTCTCATATTCAGTGATATCTATTCCAGCCTCTTCGAAGGTTGTTCTTACCCTTTGCTGAAATTGCGTCAGGCTTTCCCCAGATTCCTGAGCGAAGTTAACAACGACACGCTGACCAGACTGAATTGCTTCTACTAAATTGGTGCTACTAATGTGAGGTAAACCAAAGGACTTAAGTGCTGCTAAAGATTCATCTTTAAAGGTAAGGATTGTATTCTGAGCCTCTTTCATGCTCTCAGCCAATGGAGAAACGTCTGCCCCAACACGTGCTATAATATTTCCAACTGTGCCACTCAAACCAAACACCTCCTCTCTAAAAAATAGGCAAAGAGTTTCTACTGGAACTCTTCAAAACGCAAAAATCATTCTGTAGGATATTTTAAAAAGACCAACTTTCCCCCAACCATTTAATTCCATATATTGGTATAGAGGTCCAACTAGTAATTGAAAGGAGTGAAGGTGTAATGCATCTTTTTTACCATATGAACTGTTGTCCTTATCCGATATATGAATTCTGTCATCCTATCCACTCTTGTTATGATCCTTGTTTCCACCATGAAGAGATGACCTACCCTGAATATCAGGGATACCAGAGATACCCTGAATATCAAAGGGAACCAGAATATCAAAGATACCAGAGAGAACCAGAATATCAAGGATACCCAGAACGCCCAGTATATCAAAGAGCGCCAGGAGAGGTAAACTACCAACAATCTCAAATTTACAATAGTCATATAAACGGAAGGGGTTAGACTACTTCCTTTTGATTCGTTAAGAAAAAGGGCTGGAGTTTAGGTTCCAGCCCTCAACATCACAATCGTGTAAACCTGCCCATTGTATTTGATATTTACAAGCCCCTGCTTAATAACGTACATACAGTTGTTCGGCTTTAAAACCACGCCATCCAAAGACAATGCTACATCAGGCAAATACAATTTGAGTGTTTCTGCTTCCATCTGATAGATATAACTAAAAATGCCCACGTCGAATTTTGGCGTGAGCTTTAATGGGATATTAAACTGTGAATCAAGAACATCAACTTGAGTGTCTCCGTTCGCCACGTTTTTAAGGAAGTTGAACATTTCTTCCGCAGTTTGTGGTTCTGAAGTGAGACTGTCCACGATCTTGTCGTAAAACTCCGAGGGTTTCTCAACCTGAGCAAAACATCCAGTGTAATATGCGTTCCTAATATCGCGATACATAAATTCTTTCTGAATTTCCTTATACCCCTCAATGATGAGATTGTACTCAACAGGAGTTAAGTCCCAGAATTCACTAGACCGAACTCCTGCTCGTATCGCAGTTTTATAGACTATATTCCAATCCCATTCTAAATCACTGTTCCCTGAACTACTTCCTGAGCTGCTTCCGGTGGCTGTTCTTCCACCACCGTTACTGCGTTTTTTCCAAAAGTCTCATTGATACACTCGAACGTCTTTTTGATGGCAGTGTTAATATCACTGTAATCATCGACAAGATCCATAACCTTATCGGTTGTAATATCTGGTAGCTCCCGTCTTAGAGATTCTGCAAGGATTTCTGCCACTTGATCGAAGGTAAGTTCTTTTAAATTCCATTTGTCCACATTTGTACCAAAGACCTTTTCTAGTTTTGCAATGCCTCTAAAACCTAATTTTAGTGATCTGTCCTGATCTAACGTATAAATAACTGGTAACATTTTTACACCTCCAAAAATATTTGTATATTTATTTTTCAGTTGGGAATAATATAGTATCCGATTGTAGACTCCACTGCACAGAGGAAAAAGTTCCACGGCACCAATGTAGTTGTCGTGGAATTTCTATTTTATTAAGAGGTTCTGACCGCAATCGTGCTGTACGTCAAGGGTGTGTACCCTGTTCCCGACACCACAAGGTCAATTTTATGTGCGATTCCTGCGCTTGCGAACGCGATGCTCGGAGAGACTGATCCTGTGTTAAACGTCCCTTGGTTTACTCCGTCAACATACATAGTGTACTGTTGCTGTGTTCCAGCCGTTGGGGTTACTGTAATTGAGGTAACTGTTGTGAAGGTATATGCGTAGGCATAAATACCATTTGCGAAGGTTGGAGATAATGATCCTGCTGTGCCTGTTAAAGTTAAGCCACTGAGTCCCGATGTCACTGAAGTTCCGATATTAGGTTGACCAGATACCTGGAGCGACATCTTAAAATCCAATGCCTTTGTCATATCCACATTGGTCGCAAGGTCTAGTTCATCAATAAAAGCCGTCGCCGTCCAACTTGCTCCTGTTATTGAGGGGAAGGTTAGCGTATATGTATCAACAGTGCCGTTGACAAATTTGTTATAGAGCAAGTTTTGCCCTGAATCAGCCGTATTGAAAAAGCCCTCTGCAGTGATCTTTCCTGGATCGGCAAGTCCTGCAAGAAATTGTTTAAACCCTCCTGGACTAGACAAAGTTGTCACATCAATGGCTGTTCGTTTCATTTGTGGGCTGGTGATTTTAGTGATAGTACCGATATTCGTCGCGCCAACAGTTAACGTCGCGCCTATACCATTCGAGAGATTAGCCAAATATACCACTTCCTTTCTTATTAAATATTGTGAATTACCTCGAAGTCCAAAACCCCTTGGTATGATCTCGTCCTCGCTTCTTGCATCAAGGCAGGGATGGTATGGAAATCGTCTTGCACCAGCAAACCCTGCACAAAAATACCACCCACGGTTGTGAGTGGTAAACCCTCTAGGAGTTTTCTTATGCGCTGCTGTAAATCAAGAAGCGCCCATGAGTCGTTGTGATAGATGTCCATAACATAGCCGCTATTAAACAGCCCATAGGTAGAACTTAAATCTAGTTCAGCCTCACGTTTGTATCTTCTGAACACACAATAAGGTGGGGGAACAGGGTCGAATACTGCCAAATAGTACATTTGATACTCATTGACACCAATGAAATCTGGTATGTTTGTTTTAATTAGAGAGTACAAACCATCTTCAATCAATCTGCTCCCACCACCTTATCAACGCCCTTGGATAATTCCTCAAGCATAGCATTCGTGATTTCATCATAGTGCTTGGTCAAGGCGTATTTGAGAAAGTGGCTACCCTCTATTTTCTTCCCACTTCGAGTTGTGAAACCTAAATCCTTGAAGTGGGCATACCAAGTCGTATCAATTACATAGACCTTTTTGCCTCTACGAAATTTTTCAGCCTTAATCTTCATCACATCTGCAAGGTCGCCACCATCATGACATTCTTTTCGACCATACCTACCCAAAAAGGTGCCATTAACAGGTTGCAGATTAGCCAAAGCAAATTTTAAAGCCATGTTTGCACCTGTTTTAGCAGCCTTGGTGACAATAGACTGAGGAAGAACCTCAAGTTGCTTTAACTTTTCAATTAGCTCGTCTACGCCTTCAATGGTCGATTCTGATGCATGCGAACCTGGGACATAATACGTCATTCCATCACCTACTTTTCAAGCTTGCAGACAATTCGGGTTTCTCTGTGCAAGCCACCAATATCTTCTACTACCTGGATTAAATACCTGCAATTATTAAAAAACACATACAAGCCCTGCTGAGGGAGCGAGCTATATCGCAGCCGAAATTCACAATCGGCCTCTGTGTGCATTTGGGATGCTCCAACGTACATTCGACCATTGTTGGGCACATAGGCGGCTTTGAACGATGCAACATTGACATAGTTTTCACTCTGATTGCCGATTGGATTTTGAGCGCCATCCCGACTCTGTAACGTGATACTACTTCGCATATCATACTTCATGAACTGCTCACCACCTGATACGTGCTGGAATTCATGAGATAGATTTTTAATTTTTCGTATGAATTCGCAAACGCCTCTGCATTATCGGTGTCATACCCAAAGTTCGCCTTGCAGTATGTAGTAATAGCCTTTTTGATCATTGGATCAGTGGCGGCACCCACCAACGTAGGATCAACTCCTACGTCAGTAAGTTCTGCTTGGACAGCTCCAATTAAATCCTGAATCTCTACATCAAATGAGGTGTCACTTGCATCAATTCTTAGATAAGACCTAACGTCATCAATCAATGCCATAAGCTTAACCTGGAATGTCGAGACAAATGTCCACTACATTTCCTGCCAAGGTGGTTGCAAGTGTCACTGTATTATTACAAATGTTGATTGCATCAACTGTCACTGTGGGGTTTGTTGCTTCCAGAACATTATTGTTGTATGCCTTGCCTATCGTGTTTTTGGTTAAGGTATAAGGCAAACCTAGTTTTGAACCTAACCCGACACTCACACCATCCCCTGCACCGGATGAAATAGGCAGAGCAATTTGGGTAACTGTAGCAAAGGCTTTTAAACCCGCTACGACATTGGTTCCACTGAGAGCAATCGTTTCACTAAGAACAGCCCCTGCATAATCAGTGCCCGTTACAATGACATTCCCTATGCTAGTGACTATTGCACCCTTTGCAACGACGTTTCTTACAACATCTGGATTTGTGATTCCTGTTGTGATCGTCTGAACAAGTGAAGTTAAAGTCGTTAAAACTAATACGGCAGTGTTACTTGTGGCAACTGGCGATATTTGATAATCTGCTCTTTGAATCCAATTACAGGTCACGCCTGTAACATTTGTTTGAATTAATTCCCCCAAGAATGGGTTCATTGCAGCAATTGACATTTATTCATCTCCTCTTTATTTAAGCGTGCGGTTGCATCATTACGAAGGCTTCTTGTTGCGAGACACCGCCATCAGCCAAAAGCCATCCTTTATACCAAACATCGTTGTTCAAAAATCCGATTTCATAAGACTTTTCGATGAGAATGTCCACACTCAGATTAAAATGATAGAAGCGCAAATCGCCAAGCAGGATTTTCCCATCTGGAATATAAGGACTCATGATGACAGGACTTCCAAGAATTCTTCCGACAACTGCGGTGTTGGCATAATCGACCTGCTGACCGTTTGCTGTGGATAGTCCCCACTGTGCGTTCTCCAAGAAAATAGGACGAGCCAAAGCATCCTTAATACTGCAAACACCAGAGTAAAGGGTGTTACTAGACATAACCCAATAAGCACCAGGATGATATGGAGCACTCAACATCCCCTTCAATGCAGTGAAATTATCGTAGGTCAGTGAGGAAAGATTCGCACCAGATTTGCCATAATTAAGCTGATTGCTACCATTCCAAGTGACAGCGTTCAAGATACCAGTAGGTTGGTTATTAGTCGATCCAGTACCGTTTAATACAGCATTTTCAATGGCGGTCATGAGTTTTCTGAAGAGTTTGTCCACTATGTACGCTTCAAAAGCATCCACGGAAAGCTGCTCAACCACACGGGAAACTTGAACAGTCTTAATCAAGTCATACGCTCCTAAGAGAAGATTGTTTAATGCGTCTGTCGAGGATGCTGCTGGCGTGCTTTCCGCTGTCCATTGTGCATCGTTTGTGACATTTTCATAGGGCACTTTCAAATTGCCCTTGAGATTATACTTGCTTATGAACGGATAAACGGCAGAAACAATCAACATTTTCTCGACTACTTGATCAAGGGTTATTTGTGGGATAGCTGCTCCTGCGCTTCCTGATGCAGAGGTATAACGTAGCTCTACTAGGTTCCGACCATTCCCAATGCTGTTCCCTCGCTCAAGAATATTGCGCTCTTCTGTTGTTAAACGATCCTTACCAGATTGCAACATATGGAAAAATGCACTGCGATATTCTTTAGTCTTTCTGGCTTCGGCTTGGTCAAACTCGGCTGCTGACAAACCACCTTGGCCCATGAATCCAATGCGTTGCTCGGTTACAGGAGTGAGGCTTCCGAGGTTGCCACCCTTAGCGCGTTCTAAAATATCCATTTTTGTAAAAATACCACGTTCCTCTGTTGCGAGAGTGGTCAACTCTACATCAATACCTTGGATTTCAGTCTCCGTGAGGTTCTGACCTGATTCAATTGAATTTCTGATTTCTGTTTTTCTAGCTTCTATTTCTTTAAGTCTTTTTAACATTTTTATTTCCACCTTTCAAATTAAAAAATGCCCCGCTCTTTTGCGATGGCATCTACAGCATTGTTTTTCGGAATAACTCTTTCAGTCTGGCATCCTTAGCTTCTATTTCTCGCAGTTCTATTTCTTTTAGCTCTTTTTCTCGCTGTTCTTTTTCTTGCTGTTCTATTTGCATCCTAACCTCTTGCTGTGCTTGGATATAGCTCCTTGCTGACACAGAGGTTTGCTCATACGCAGGGAAATCAACCACTGAAACATCGAATATTTTGTCAAAGTTGAAGATCGTACGAGTATTAGTTTTCGGATCAAAGGCATCCTTAGCGACCGTAAAGGCAAACGACATTTTGTCCAGATGTCCTGTTTGTACCAATTCATGAATATCACTCGCCTGTGTTGTGTTAGCCATTCGCGCTGTTATTTCCAGACCTGTATCATCCACCTTCAGGTCTAATGTTCCGGCCTTAGTACTTGCCAATGGAGGCACATGCGCTGAGTGGTTGTATTTCAGGACTACATTGGAAAGATCGACACCATTTAAAGCGTCGTGATGAATTTGTTCGTAATACTGGGTTCCTTCATAATCCTGATAGATGGGTGTCGGTGTGTCGAACACTATGGCTCTACCGTCAAGTATTTTGAGTAGGGACTGTCCTCCTTCAACATCCAAGAGACTCGCTCTCAGTTCAACGGCTCTGTACTCAACCTTTCCTTTCTGAAATTCGTTATTTTCTTCTGGCATGGGTATGTTCACCACCTTTCTGTAATTATGATTTAGCCGCCTGTCAGGTTGTCGCGGCAGATGAGCAGGGTACTTATTCAAGATCGCCACACTCCTTTTAGGTTTTAGACAAATAAAAAGAAGTCCCACTACTCTGGACTTCTATTTACTCAGGCTCGTTTGTATCTTCAGTTGACTCATCTGTTGGTGAATTACTTGTTGTATTTGGTGTATTTGCTGTCTTTGACATTCCCATCTGATAATCATTTTTAATATTTACATCTACAAAGTTCAGACTCTCCACGCGTCGTTCCCCACCTTCAATCGCACCTAGTCCAAAGAGTTCACGCATTTCATTGGTAGTTAGAGCACCCGTTGGGGCTAAATACTGAATGATGGCGGTCTTGGTTTTATCCGATGTATACTGGAGTTTACTAGAGATAAAGCTAATCTTATTGCCATAACCTCGCTCACGTTCAGTAAACACCTTATATGTGAAAGCCTCGCCATACATTTTGAGAATTGGACTGATGATGCTTGTATAGAAAGCCGATAACTCATCTTCGTTATAGCTAGAGAACACGATCTTTTCGTTAATATTGAAATAGCCAAAGACCTGTTTTTGTATGATTTCCATCTGGGCAGCATCCAGCAAAATAGACTTATTCTCAAACGATTTAAACTCACCAGTCTCATTGTCAGTAATTATAATTCCACTATTGTTCTGAATGTCAAAGAATCTAGACAATATAGCGTCAGCTTTTTTTTGCATATCTGACATCTTTAATGTACCGTTGAAGTGCAAACTCCCCCTAATATTAGCAGGTGCATTAGTGGTTGCGTTGATAATTCCGTCGTGAACAGTATTGGTTAATTGAATAAGTGGATATAATGCACTATCGTTAGAACTGCCCATGAGATCACTTTCAAAATAATCCCGTTTAAGGTGAATGATCTGTTCAAAGGGAGCAATTACCTGTTGCCCACCTCTAAAATTAAACTTAACAAACAGATTCCCTGTATCGTCAATCCCACTTTCACTGGATTCCATATAGGTTACGAAACTTGAATTGAGAGGATAGAATCCTTCGATGTTCCCCATGTCATCAACCTTTATGTACACGAATGCGTTGTTGTGGATCAAAAGATTTGTCGTTAATTTAAAAATAAACTCCGAAGAGTTCATGAAAGGGTTGGGTTGCCCCCCTAGAAGATTGGCGATGCCACTGTTCTGGGGAATCGTGTCGCCATTAATATACCGGATGTGCTTAACGTCTGCTTTGGCAACATGAATTGCAATCGCTCTAAGGCAGGCACGCATAAGGTAGTTATAATAACATTCAGTGTTGTTCGTATTTGAAACGACTGGGATATAACCGTTT
>OMOF01000342.1 GCA_900290375.1 Candidatus Desulfosporosinus infrequens | reverse complement strand
CACATCGGAAGCAATCACTTTTAGTGCGACAACCCTTCGGCTCAGCATATAAATATCTTGCCAGGGAATTACTTTGAGTTCCCCATCATGCCTGATAATCAGTCCCCGGACAGTAGGGAATGGATTCTCAGAATCTACACAGACATCCCTAACTTTACCGAGTCTATGTCCACTGCGATCAACGATAAACTTACCGATAAGTTCACTAACAAAAAGATCTGTTAATAGTTCCATCATTATCCCTCCAATAACAAAGTTAGTTAATATTATGAATCGTGTCTTGACATAGTAACTTCGTTTAGGATCGACAGTATCCGTGGAAAGTCCAAAATTTACGATACGGGACATTGTTATGAAAAGCTAATAATATACTTGTATCGTAAATTTTATATTAACACTGGTTAAATTTTGTGTTAGAAATATCTTTTATGTCTGAGCTTTTGCCACACGACAGCTTCTAAGCCACAATATTGCCAGAAAAATATGTCATGAAATATTCTCAATAACGATTTTCCAGCTTACTGAGGTAATCCCAGCCTCTAAACTCACACGACTTACGATTTTTTCGACGATGGTTTCTGCCCGCCCTGTACTCATCATATGGGCTTCAACTAAAACCTTATTTTGTTCGTCTATATCTTCGCTTTTCAAGGAAAATAAAGTTAAGTTTTCACCGCTAACCATATGTAAAAGCAATGTGCGTATATGCGTTTCATTTTCGTTCCTACAAATGGCCTCTATACAATATTCAAAATGCTCTTCGATCGTACTATTGGGCTGTCTATCGATTTTGTGAGCTATTGGCCTAAGCAAGATATTTGCGGCTAGTATAACTATGACACCAGCTAGAGATTGTACGAGAAATCCTGCTCCAGTTAAAGTACCTATAGCAGCGGAACACCAAAGTGTAGCGGCTGTGTTCAAACCACGAATGTTTAACCCGTCCCGCATTATGACACCAGCGCCAAGAAAGCCTATTCCGGACACGACCTGTGCTGCTACACGAGTAGGACTGGATTCATTGGTGGTCATTACTGACAACATAACAAAAAGTGCAGATCCTGTGGTAACTAAAGCGTTTGTCCTAAGACCTGCCATACGTTGTCGCCATTGCCTTTCCAATCCGATCGCAGAGCCAAAAATAAAAGCAAAAACTAGACGGATAACAAACTCCAATAGGGTCATAGGTTTCCCTCCAATCTACAGTTACCGCTTGTCCATCCTTTCTTGAGGATGGACAAGCTCTTTGTTCATTAATATGGCTCAATTTTGCGATTGCCATTATTAATCTATTTTTTAAGATATAGTGTATCTATTAGAGATTCATTGAGACGACTTGAGTTCAGATGCAAGTCATTCAAAAACCCCAATCCCCCCAGTTTGTCGCAGATGTCCGATTTACAGTTGCATAAATCAGGGTCATCATCTGTACTCAACTCATCTCACCTCCTTAAATGCAAAAAACAAAGCTTTCCATAAACAGGAAAGCTTTGTTATGCACGCACACTAAAAGAAACTTACTTCCCTCCACTCGTCTGAGCTTTGGCACTGTATAACGTAGAACAAAAATTCAGCCACATTATGTAAAACCTTAATCCGGTAATACCTGTTATACCCATTGGCGTCTCTCGACATTTCCGGGCAGTGGCCTGTGTTTATACAGGAGCCTCACCTAACGAAGATATTTAATTATGCCTTAAATATAAAATATAAAACGCCCATTGTCAATCAAAAAATACTAGAAAATCAATATATAACGCTAAAATCTATTGACTATCATTATATATTTGTCCTTTTCTTCGTATTTCTCTGTCTTAATTGAAATATCATTTATAAACTGGTCACAATAAGCAGTGCACTCCAAGTTTCTTGAGATTATTCGGTTTCACTTCAAGACGTTTGATATTTCGTAATATCTGTATATATTTAGGCCAAATATGGAGTATCCAGTAACCACCTTTCCGATCTCTACTATACATGGCCTCTGCAGTAAGGTATGATTTCAAATCACAAAAATTCAGATAATAAACTTTATTACCCTGTAAACGAAATGCCAGGATTGAAACGTCAGCTTCGTCTAACATTGAGACCTGTTTTATGGTTAGATTAACCCATCCGTGACCGCTAGGGTACAACATCGATTGAGGTGTACATACCAATATTCCACGACCATCGGCTAATTTGCCATTATAGAAAATGTGTTTCTTTTGAAACTGATGCAAGTTCACTCCGATGTGTTCTTGTAGCTTGGCAATCACCTTTTCTCTCATTGGAATACTCACTACTTTACCTCTTTTTCTCACTATCGCAATTTCAACCTTCTAATTCAGTTTACCAGATTTACAAAGACAAATCTATTTTTCGGTCCTATATTGGTCATTATAAAGAGTTGACGGAACACTCACACCTCCATAAAGAACTGAAACCAGACTTGTGATTTCAGTTCTTATGTTTGTTATTGAAGTGTTTCATCAAAGGATATACTGAATACTAGGAAAATGATTGAACCTCTCAATTGGTTCCATTAGTACCTCCATATTACCCACACTTCGACCAATCCCCTGTAATACATTCAGTGCAGCCGCCAACACGTATCAGCTTATTTTGGCACACTGGACATTTTTCGTTCTCAATTAACCACCTCTCACACGGTTCCATGCAGTACGTTTGCCGATTACAATCAACGCATATATCTTTCATCTTAACTAGCCACCTCCGCCTGAGAAACGCTCACTGGAGTAGGTTGAGCAGGAGCCGGTTGAGGTTGAACAACCGAGGCAACGTTTACTGAAAGGCTCAGCTTACTCAATTCCTGCTGAATCAATCCTGTTATAGTATCAACCGGTACATTTGGTACAATCTTCCCTACTTCCGTAGTAATCATGTTAGTGATATCATCGGAAGTAACCGTCCCAGTTTGAAGTGGTTGCAATCCATCTTTAGCTTTCTTGTAGGCACTTTCCAGAAGAGTTTCCCATTGGGAGTCGGATAAATTAACTCCCGCCTTTGATGCCAGTTCTTTGGCTTTCGTAAGCGCGGAATTATATTTGGCTAAATCCTGAGTTACGCCGAGTTTCTTGGCGGCTTGGGTAGCAAAGTTTACTGCCTCTGTTGCGATCCCACTAGCCGTGCTGATTTGGGTCGCGGAGAAATGTTGTTTCATGTAGGCCACCAGGAAGGCAACAAGCAAACCAGCCAATGCCGTTACGGTATCCGTTAATCCATTAGAAATCAAAGTTTGAATATCCATTCTTATTAGTCCCCTTTCAAATTTAGATTGCACCCAAAGATTTAAGAACGGCCTTCATCGTGGCAAAACGGTCTGCTCCAGCAAGTAATGTCACACCCGCAGGGGCCGATGCGCCCCCAACTTGGTATTTGGTAGTCGCAGAACTGAGCAGATCTGCCGTAGCAGTGCAGCGACACGTTGCTGTACAAAATTGTATGTGGGTTAAATCCTGCAAC
>OMOF01000157.1 GCA_900290375.1 Candidatus Desulfosporosinus infrequens | reverse complement strand
AAGCTGCAATTGCTAGGGAAAAGCAGATTAAAGGTTGGACACGAAATAAAAAGAATGCTTTGATTGAAAGCATAAATCCACAGTGGAATGATTTATCCGAAAACTGGGGCAAATAGATTCTTCGCGCTGCTCAGAATGACAACGGAATTGCTGCACATCATTCGTATTAAGCGTAGTAACTTTGCGTAAACGGCTAGGTTCCCGGTCCATATTCCCGTTAGGCTAATAATGGGCTGTTGAACGATTAAAGTGTTATTTCTTATTATTTTTATAATCCAACATGTAAGCATATCTGGATTTGAGAGGAGGTTAATATGATTGAAATAGTATTCAGCGAGAGTGCTTGCGGAAGTCTTAAAGTAGCACAGCACTATGGTAAAGGGAAATATCAAGGTGGGTTTTTTGGCGTATTCGTTAGTCACGCGGATGGAAGCAAGCCAACCAAAGAGGAAGTTGAAGTTGCTCAACTAGAAGCAGAAGAAAAGGCACGCTTGGCTTGGGAGAGCGCTACCCCTTTGAGTGGAAATACATCAGACATCTATGGGTTTAACTTGGTGCTGAGCATTGGAGATATTTCGGAGAATCAGCCTGGTATCAAGCGGAAGCAGACTTTGGAACACTTATACAGCGTTTATCCGAATGACGAGGGGTGTCATGCGGCTCAGAAAATACTTAAAAGGGTAAGTGAAGATCTGAAAACGGTTCGGAAACGCGTAGCATCGGGAGAATCCCTTCGAGTATGGTACAGCAATCAGCCTGATGAAATGTGTGGACTCTATTGGTTCATGGAGCAGTTGAATCAGTGGAAAGCGCATCTTAAACAGGTTTCTATTGTCAAGCTCCCGGAATGGGAAGCTGACGAAAAGGGAAATATCGTGCGGAAAAGCGGTTGGGGTGAAGTTGCTCCCGGAGAATGGCATCGGTTTCTCGCCTTGCAAAAGCCTGTGCTACCGGTATTTGAACAAAGCTGTGCATCTCATTGGCAGGAGCTACAAAGGGAGAACGCACCTTTGCGGGCCACGCTGAATGGACAGTTGATCAGTGCACCGGAAACCCTCTATGATGGCTTTATCCTTCGTGAAATCGCAGCAGAGGGTGAGGAATTTCAGGAAGTAATGGTTATCGGGCGGGTGCTTGGTAAATATCTACTTGGAATTGGTGATTACTGGGTCGCATTCCGTATAGAAGAAATGATCCATGCCGGAAAACTTGAGGCTGTGTCTGCGGTTGCCGAAGATATGCCAGTCTATCATCGAGTGTTGAAAAAGTGTACTTGAAGATTATGAGCATAATGGCATGTTAATAGATTCTGGATTAGCTTCGCATTCTCTATATTGCGCTTATCGAACCCTGTCCGGAAATCAACTGAACGGAACCATAGAAACGGGGAGAATTAAATGAAACTCATACTTGAAACACCAAATCTACAAGACTATTTGGTTGAGGATGAGCATGTTGATTTTGGTCATTCGCAGATTAGAGAAAAGGTTAATGAGTTATTTGGGAATTGTTATAACGAAATTGATCAGGTGACAAAGGCCTATGAATTTGTCAGAGATGAAATTGCTCATTCTTGGGACATTCAAAGTGCACGTATTACAAGAACGGCTTCGGAAGCATTAATATTTAAAGAAGGAATATGTTACGCCAAAGCTAATTTATTGGCTGCCCTGCTGCGGACGGTGAAAATTCCAATGGGATTTTGTTATCAGCGCGCAACTCTTGGTGACACACCGGAGACGGGTTATTGTATTCATGCGTTAAATGCCGTGTATTTATCTGAGATTAATAAGTGGGTTAGATTGGATGCCAGAGGAAATAAAGAAGGTGTAAATGCACAATTCTTAATAGATAGGGAGCAGTTGGCATTTCCAATACGTACATATTATGATGAGAAAGACTATCCGATGATATACAAGAAGCCGCTGAAAATTACCATGGACACGCTGATTAATAATACAAATTGCTTAGAAATGTATCAGTATCATTTGCCCACGGATATAAAACCCATCTCTGCAGTCGAAAATGTCTTAACAGGAGGTCTTACCTGTGATAGATTTCCCAGCCTTTATGAAAAACCCCAAAAACCACATCAACCCTAAAGAGCAAAATACCCAAGACATCGAAGGCTATTTTTACAAGGGTGCAGATGGTAGTCAGATGGCCTTTTGGACATGCCATGCTGATAGAGTTTCCAAGAAACATAGCCATGAATTCGACGAATACATGGTCTGTGTTTGCGGCCAATATACGGTTATAATGAATGGTAAGGAGTATGTGCTTAATCCTGGTGATGAACTTTTCATACCGAAGGGTATGGAACAATGGGGAAGGTGCATTGCGGGAACTAGAACTATCCATGCTTTTGGTGGGAAGCGATTTCAAAAGGATTGAGGGCAGGAGGGCAATGGTTTTAAAAGGAACTACTGAACTGGGATATATCAACAAAAACAATCAAATTAACCTTGGACGAACAGATGAACCAGGTAGTGACCACATGCAATGGTTTTATTTACTTGAATGTAGAAACTGTAATTTTAAGTACAAGGCAAATGGATCAGATATTTGGCAGCGTAAGTGCCCCAAGTGTCAAGGGGGTAAACCGAAAATTGCATTATGAGGTTGGGCTTGAATTCACAAAACAAATAAACCTAACTTCTCATTTTCCATAGCATGGTCACTCCAAACGATGACTTCTGTATTAGTTAAACATCATAGCAAGCGGGTTTGAATTGACAGCAGATTACCGACATGTGTCGGATACACCCTATGAAATTGGAGGATATACGACACACGTCTGTAATCCATCGTTATGCGAAACCGTACGTAAGAAGGTCTACTGACATGCGTGAATTATCTAGGAAAAGGCTTTTCAGTTTTTGTATCTATTGGCGATGCGGAGGAAGATGAAAATGCTTAGATTTAATGCACTGATTCCAGAGTTAAGTGTCTCAAATATTGAGAAAAGTCTAGACTTCTATCTGAATACTCTTTCTTTTAAATTAGAATATGAACGAAAAGAAGATAAGTTTGCTTTTCTATCACTAGAAGAATCACAAATTATGATTGAGGAGAGAAATGGACATTGGGAAACTGGAGATTTAATATATCCTTATGGTCGAGGGATTAATCTACAAATAGCAACGAACAACATTGATGAATTGTATAGAAATATAGAGCAAAATAATTATCCTATTAAAATTAAAATCCAAGAAAATTGGTATAGAGCAGGTAATAAGCTTGTCGGGCATAAAGAATTTCTGGTTTTAGATCCAGACGGCTATTTGTTAAGGTTTGCTCAAGGCATTGGAGAAAAGGAAGATCCAGCGGAGAAATATAACAAAAAGTAACTTTGTGTGCAGGCGCGTTTTGTGGGAGTTGTGCCTGGCTTCGCGGGGCGTACGGCATCGCAAAACAGAAGGTTTAGCGACATCGGAGAGAATATGAATGTAGTAACCCGACGTCGCAAACCCTCTGGACGTTAGGCGAAAGACCATGCGGGAGACCGCGCATCCATACGCGGATTGGAAAAGTACGAATAAATGATTAAAATTATTGCACATACGTAGATTAATGTATACTATTCTTCAAATGTAATCATTTATCAAAAGGAGGTTTAATGTTAATGAGTATTTTAACAGAGCTTATAATCAGAGGTGTCTTAGTTATTGCATTAAATGATGGCATTATACTTTACGTGATTAAAAAGCGTTCTACTCCAATAACTACTCCAATAATTATAGGAATGATTTTAGTAACAAGTGTCGCATATGTGATTAATATTTGGTATTGTCTTAAGAAGAATGGAATTATTTAAGATAAAGCATTTAGAAATCATGATAAGACGTATTTTTCTTATTTTGTATAATAAATAGTTCAAGAGGAACGTTTAAGGGACTCCCATCCGTGGTCGTCTCTGTATCTGGGGGGAATGGTCCATTGCCCAACAGCGAATTCCCAAAATCTGAGAGGATATGAATGAAGTAACCAGACTTCGGGAATTCACGGAACGTTAG